>NZ_JAUBUI010000014.1:0-55868 GCF_036705385.1 Microcoleus sp. B3-A4
TATATTTGTTACGTCACTAGAAATATATCTTTCTTTATCTATCTTAACATAGTTTTGTTTTTTCTCGCCGACCTACTTAGGCGAGTGGTACGCCGGAGAGTTGCTGCCTTTGCTGAGAGAGGCTGAGTTTGACAACATCTTTTTCTTTGAAAGGGAAGCCTCACGACTGCAAAAAAAATTAGCTAAAATAGATGAGAAACCCTACGAGCACCCTTACCACTGGGCTGCTTTCACTATCACCGGCAACGGCTAAAATATTATGACTTCTACACAACTTACTTTATCGGGATTCGATCAGTTTGCGCCGAAAGCTTTTTTAATCGCCCTCGCGAGATTTGAAGCACCTCTTTCGCCTGAGTTGATAGCTAAAGTGAATGAGGTTGGTGCAGCTTTGGTGAGTGGCGACTTACAGAAAGCGGCTTTGCTTGTTGATATCGCTCAAAAAGATGCTGCTTTTTCTGAGTGTTTTAATGAGGCTTATGAGGAGTTGCAGGAACTGGATGAGTCGGAGGAAAAGAATAAGTTTCTTCCTGAGTTAGATGAAAATACTCCTTCGCGGCAGACTGATGATTATAATAATTTTTTGGCTCCTCCTTTGACTAATTATAATCCGCAGAGTATCGCGAGGAGGTTATTGGGAAAGGCTAGTGATTTGGTGGAACGGGTTTATCGGTTGAGGTTTTAGTCCTCTCGATCCCCCCTAACCCCCCTTAAGAAGGGGGGGACAAGAGTGTTCCAAGTCAGGATTTGTAAGAGGGGTATAAAAGTGTTCTCAAAATCCCCCTTCTTAAGGGGGATTTAGGGGGAGCGAGACTCGACAACAAGGGACATTTATCACAGATTTTATGCTCAAATTAGTTGACCCTACCCTGAATTTATTTAGCTACACTCTCAAACAAGGGTTGGGTGTCGGCGAACCGGAAACTCGGAAAGTTTACCGCAGATTTTTAGCGAGTTTGTCTGCACAATTGCACAAAAAGCTGAATGTTTCCTTTACCCCTGAACAAAAACAAAAGTTTCTGGCGCTACATGAGGAAACAGTAGCCGATTTACCTTTTACAGGAAACCTGAACAACCATCCAGTTAAAGTTAAGGGTCGCTACCGCCGCTGGAATGTTAGCGATAATTATCAACTTTTATTTGACGGCTACGTTGATGATAAGTATCAACCTGACAAAGTTATTAAACTGATTGAAAGTTTGCAAGATTTAATTCCCCAACCACCGAAGTTGGAAAATATCGGCAAAACGTGGATGCTTTCTGGTTGGCTGGAATCTGGGACTGATTTGGAAGCGGCAGAACTTGCAAAACAGGTTTACAAGTGTTTGTTTAAAAAAGATGGTGTTTCTCAAGGAAGCGGTCTGTTTTTAGGTGGGAAAGTAGCTGAGTTTTGGGGCGATAAGATTGAGGATAATTGTCAACTGCTAGTAATTTTGTATCCCGATGAAGCGGCTTGTCAGGAATGGGCTAGGGATTTTTATGTTAGTTGGCTGGATTTGCTGTGCTTCCGCCATAAAATTATCTGGGCTTACGAGAACAGTCTACTGTTAAAAGAACGGTTGGTGAGTAATTACAACCAAATTGTGGGGATGAGGAATACTTCTCGACTCAATCTCAAGAAACTGCTGGAGGCGATGGGAAAATTGTCGGAGTTTGCGATCGACCTTAATTATTTGGAGTTGCAACATAGTACAATTAATGTTAATCTGGAGAAGTATGAGGCTAAGCTGGCGGAAATTCAAGCCAAGGCTAGATCTACTGATGATTTGAAGTTTTTGCAGGATTTTTGCGATCGGGCTAAACAACACTATCCCAAGCAAATCCAAAAAGATATTGACAATTTTCGTCCTTGTTTGGAAATATTGCGGAGTCTGACTGATACCATTAGAGGTACGGTAGAGATTAGGAAAGCTGAGAGCGATCGCACTTTTCAGACAATAGTCGGTATAGTCGGAGTCGGGCTGTCTACTGCTGGTACTGTAGGTTCTGCGGCTGCCAATTTCAAAACGGAAATCGAAGCAAATCCTACTATCAATACTGCCATAAATACGTTTGTACCAATTTTCGCTCCGGGTTCGGGATTGAGGGTAATTATGGGATTTAGCATTCTATCAGGGATAGCTGCTAGCCTCCTGACATGGGTAATTATAGGTGTGTGCTCGCGCTTTTTTCGGCGTTAGTCTCGGCGATTGACAATTGACATAATTCTCGTAGGGGCGGGTTTTACCAACCATAATCACCTCAAACAAACAATCTCAAAAATCCGCCCCCACCCAACGGTAAATCGAAATGTACATTCAGATTGACCGTGGGGCGGGGGCGGGTTTATTTATCCTTTCAATTCTTCCCAAGATGGTTGGTGAAACCCGCCCCTACAGCTTAACTTTTACCGTTTCCATTGCCGGCAGTTGTTAGCAAAACCCGCTTAGCTAAAGGTTCCGGCACTTCTTGCAATCGATCGAACTCCCAATTAAAAAATCCGACTCCCATTGTCTGCGATCGCAATTCTACGATCAAATTCTGCATTTCTGCGATCGGCAAATAAGCAGAAACTGCATCCCATCCCTTCCAGCCTTTTTTACTTTCGTAGCCGAGAATTTGGCCGCGGTGTCCGCTGACCAACTGCAACACCTTTGATGTACACTCGTTCGGAGCGCAAATTTCAACTTTGGCGATCGGCTCCAGCAATGC
This sequence comes from Microcoleus sp. B3-A4, assembly GCF_036705385.1. Taxonomy (NCBI): domain Bacteria; kingdom Bacillati; phylum Cyanobacteriota; class Cyanophyceae; order Oscillatoriales; family Microcoleaceae; genus Microcoleus; species Microcoleus sp. B3-A4. The sequence goes on from NZ_JAUBUI010000014.1 coordinate 2,692, forward strand.
CGGTTCGCACTTCGCCATTCCCTCCTGCATCGCCAAACGCGCCGCTTGCTTGAAAGCTTGTTCGGAACTGTCCACAGAATGGTAGGAACCGTTCGTCAGCGTCACCGCTACGTCTACCACCGGGAAACCCAGCGGGCCGCGGTCCAAATACTCGCGCACTCCCACTTCCACGCCGGGAATGTACTGTTTTGGGACGACGCCGCCGACTATTTTGTCGGTGAAATTGAAGCCTTCGCCTCGTGGCTGGGGTTGAATGTCGAGGTACACATCGCCAAACTGTCCGTGTCCGCCGCTTTGGTGTTTGTAGCGCCCGTGGATGGAAGATGCAGGTTTGCGGATGGTTTCTTTGTACGGCACTTGCGGTAAGTGAGTTACCATCGGCAAGTTATACTTGCGGCGCAACCTGTCTAAGGCTACTTTCAGGTGGATTTCGCCTTGACCCCAAAGTATAATTTCGTGAGTGTCGCCGTGCTGTTCCCAGACTAAAGATGGGTCTTCTTCTAGCAATTTAGCTAAAGCGGAGCTCAGCTTAACTTCATCGTTGCGCTTTTCTGGGACGATCGCCAGTGCGTAGACAGGCGGGATGATTTCGGCTTTTGGCAATTCTTCCGATCGGTCTAGCGCCAGCGTATCGCCTGTTTTCAGGCCTTCTAGCCTTCCCAAAGCCACAATTTCCCCCGCGCTGACGGATTGCAAACTTTGTGTTTGCTGGCCTGTCAAGCGGTACAAACCGTTAACTCGAACGCCGTTCAAATTTGCTCCGTCTGCCAGCGTCCCCCGCCACATTCTCACTAACGATAGTTTGCCTCCCTGCGGCGTGTAATAGGTTTTGAGGATTTGAGCCAGAACTTTGTTTTCACTTTGTATAATGCTGCGGTGATCGGCTGTCGTTTCGGGTGTCGGCGCTTCCCTCAGCAAAGCTTCCAGTAGAGGCCGCACGCCGAAATCTTGTTCGGCCATGCCGATGAATACTGGCACAATTAAATCTGCGCCTAATTCCATCTTTAAATCGCGGGTAATTTCTTCGGCGTCGGGATTGATTTCTTCGAGCAATTCTTCGAGTAAATGGTCGTCAAAATTCGCCAATTCTTCGAGCATTTGCTGCCGCGCTGCGCTTTCTTGTGCTTTGAGGTGTTCTGGAAGCGGGACGGGATCTGCGGCGGCGCCCGGATGGTAGTGGTAAGCTTGTTCGGTTACTAAGTCGATAAAACCGATGATTTGTTCGTTTTTGCCGATCGGATATTGGTGAGGTACGATCGGTCTGCTGGAAACGGATTTGAGTGCGTCGATCACCTCGGTGAAGTTGGTGCCGCAAGTAGTTTCGTCTGTGTAAGCGCGATCGATCTTGTTGATGAAAACTAGGTGGGGAATTTCCCAATCGTCGAGGAATTTAAACAGGGGTGCGAGGGTTAAAGTGCGATCGGCTTGGGGTTCGCAAACAATTATCGCCGCATCCACACCAATCAGCGCATTGTAAGTTTCTTGGACAAATTCTACTGAGCCCGGACAGTCGAGAAATGTGAAGCGGACGCCTTCATATTCAGCGGTGGCGGCGTTTACTTCTACGCTCATTTGGCGATCGCGTGCTTCCGGCGAACTATCACCTATTGTATTGCTATCCTTGGCATTACCTTTGCGGGTAATTGTCCCTGTCACCGACAGCAAACTTTCGAGCAGTGCGGTTTTACCGCTTAAATAAGGGCCAACAATTGCAACGTTCCGCGTGGCCCCAATGACTTTTTCGTTCATAATAGCCTCCAACAGAAAACTTTTTTTCCATTGCTCTTGGTGCAATCTGTTCTATACCATTTTCTAGACTTTTTCTAGGTTAATTTTTATTGCAGTTTCGAGCAATTTCAGATTTTGGTATGATTTAATACTTTTGACCCTAGCGTGTTTTTAGTAACAAAACACAAATTGTAGTTTTTCTTAATATTTGGATTTTTTAACCGCAGAGAACGCAGAGAACGCAGAGGAAGAGAAGAGAGAGACTAATAATTCCGATGAAGAGCGGATTTGATATCACTCTTCCTCTGTCTCGATTGGCCTAATTTCTGAGCAGTCGCAAACCGCTTAATGTTACTATTACTGTAGATCCTTCGTGACCGATGACGCCCAAAGGCATGGTGATGTTTCCGAAAAAATTAGCTGCCAATAACAGGACAATGCAACTGAGTGCAAAAACAATGTTTTGTTTGACAACTTTTTGAGCGCGGCGGCCCAAACTAATTGCTTTAGCTAGTTGTTCTAACTTATCGGCCATTAATACGATATCAGCAGTTTCTAAAGCAACATCGCTGCCGGAAATTCCCATCGCAATGCCCACGGAAGCTTGAGCGAGGGCGGGGGCGTCGTTGATGCCGTCTCCTACCATTGCTACAGTTTGATACTGGGTTTGCAGTTGTTTAATTGCCTGCACTTTGTCTTCTGGCAAAAGTTCGGCGTACACTTCATTGATGCCTAATTGACGGGCGATGTGTTGAGCTGTTTGCTCGTTGTCGCCGGTTAGCATGATTATATGTTCTACGCCTAATTTTTGCAAGCGTTTTACCGTTGCTGCTGCTTCGGGGCGGAGGGTATCTGCTACTGCAATGATTCCCAAAAGCTGAGCGCCCTTTGCCACCCAAACAACTGTTTTACCTTCGGTTTGCAACTGCTGGCTGATTTGAGTCAATTCGGAAGTTGCTTCGACAAATTCGGCTTTACCAATGGCAATGATTTGATTGTTGATTTTGCCGACAATTCCTTGACCGATTTTTGCTTGTACGTCGGTAGCGGTTGACAATTGTAACTGTTGCTGCTGGGCGGCGCTGACAATTGAAGAGGCGATCGCGTGTTCGGAATGAGCTTCTAGGGCGGCAGCCAATTGCAGAACTTCTGTTTCAGTATATCCGGCTGCTGGTACAATTTGGATAACTTCAGGTTTTCTTGTGGTGAGAGTTCCGGTTTTGTCAAAGGCGAGCGCCCTGACTTTACCAATCATCTCTAATTGCGCGCCACTTTTAAACAAAATCCCCTGTCTTGCCCCGTTAGCAATTCCCGAAAGCAGCGCGGGCATAATCGAAGCCATCAGCGCGCAGGGGGAGGCGACTACTAGGAAAATCAGCGCCCGATAGATTGTCTCTTCCCAATTCCAGCCCAAAACAAAGGGCGGCAAAGTTGCGAGAAGCAAGCCTAAACCGACAATTAATTTGGCATAACCGCGCTCGAATTTTTCCACAAACATTTGAGAAGGCGGCGCTGCTGTTTGCGCTTCTTGAACCAGCCGAATCACTCGCTGAATCAAGCTGCTTTCTGGAGTTTTATGCACTTCGAGTTTCAGCGCGCCGACACCGTTAATTGTACCTGCATAGACTGCATCGCCACTGGTTTTTTCCACGGGCATCGATTCGCCGGTAATCGAGGCTTGATCGATCGCACTGTAGCCTTCAATAATTATCGCATCTGTGGGGATGATTTCTCCGGGCTTGACTAAAATGTAATCACCAATTTCCAATTTGTCGATCGCAACGAACCGTTCCCCGCCGTACATTACCACCCTAGCAGTATCCGCCGTCAAACTCATCAAACTGCGGATGCTGCGTTCAGTCCGCTGCATAGCATAACCTTCAAGGGCGCCGCTAATTGCAAAGATTAAAATCAATACCGCACCGTCAACAATTAAATGATATTCTTGCCGCCACAGCCCCAAACCGGCCGCGCCCAAAGCAGCGACAATCATTAACAAATCTACATCTAATTCGCGTTCTTGAAAAAGCGTAGTTAAGCCTTCGCGGGTACTGGAATAGCCGCCGATAACATAAGCTGCGGGTAAGATTAACACGGCTACACCCAGCCAGCCGAATTGCAGGGCTAGCGAACCCAAGATTACTAGAATTCCGCACAGGGCGGCAGTCACAGCATCTGGATGTTCTTCGGCTAACTGGGAGATGCGAGAAAGTGACAAAGAATTAGAAGTCATTTGTAAAGCTTGATTTAGTAGAATGACTCCTGTAGCCTAAACATTGACATTAATGTCAATGTCAAGAGTAAAACCAAACAAAATTACAAAACTCAATAACCATCCATACCCATCTGCGTCCATCCGCGTTTATCCGCCCATATCTGCGGTTAAAAAATCCAATGCAAGAATACCTGACAATCAAACAACTTACAGAAGCGGTAAAAGGCACAATTACCCCTCGGATGGTGCGACATTATCACGCTTTGGGGCTGCTATCTCCGGCGGTGCGATCGACCTCTAACTACAGACTGTACACCCGCAGCGATGTGCAAAGACTGCAAAGAATAGTCGCACTCAAGCAGCAAGGCTTTCAACTGTCTCACATCCGCAAACTGTTAGAAACTGACGCGGATGCTTCCCCTGACGCGCTGATGGCGACTCTGCAACGGCCATATCTGTCGGTTATTCAGCAAATTGTTCGCCTCAGAGAAACGGCTTCTGCGCTGGAAGGATTGCTGGGGCGGGATATTTCCTGTCAAGCGGTGCAAGCGGACGCATTGGCGCAATTAAGGCTGTTGCAGGTGGAAACTGAGGGGGGGTTGGATGAGTTGGAACAACTTTGGGAGGGTTGGGATGCGGGGGCGCACACTCACCCCGAGGATTTTGGGGAGTCGTTGCAGCTTTTGTTGCCGGATTTGGGCGATCGCTCGGAAATTGAGGTAGACTTGCTTTCAAAACTGGTGTTAGCCTGCGGAGATTGTTCGCTGCTGCCGTTTGTGCAATTGAGCGAAACGGCGATTAAATCGGCGCGGGAAGCTTTGAAAAATCAGTGTCAAATTGTGGCTGATGTGCCGCCTGTTTTTGCGGCTTTGGATCGAACTAGATTGGCGCATTTGGGAACAAGTATTGAAACTTTAATTGATGACCCGCACATCAATGCTGCGGCGGAAGCGGAACAGGAATTCTGGCGGCAGGGTGAGTGGTTTGAAAAGTTGTTGAAACTGGAAAAGGGATGTATATTAGTGATAGGATATGCGCCGTCTGTGCTGATGGCGGTTTGCGAGGCGATCGAGAGTGGGCAACTGCAACCGGCTTTGGTAGTGGGAATGCCGATCGGTTTTAGTCATTCTCCGGTGGCGAAACGGCGGTTAGTGCGATCGGGCGTTGCTTATATTACGACTGTCGGGACTTTTGGCGGCGGATTGTTGGCGGCGGTTGCTTTGAATGCTTTGGTTGAGTCTTTGATTGAAAAGCCGAATTGTCATTGTCATCTCAAGTAAAAATTGGCTTGAGAAAAGCGTACAAATCAAATTATCCTTAATCGGGATTTGTTGGATAGCGCAATTCTGGCTGGAAACCTAGTTTAAAGAGTATGGCAAAAAGAAGTGTTTATATTATAAGTATTACTCCGATTTTTCGGGGTTTAAGACAGCAAGCTCCGACTTACTTACTCAGGCTCCTATCACCCATAAACAAAATTTGGCTTCTCTTTTAACCTAAAACTTTCGGAGCTTCAAGGCAGAGCAATTAACAGCAAAAGGTACTCAGATACTCAGGATTGTGTTTGGCCGTGCTGAATAGATATTGTACTTTTTGAAAGGGAAGCTCAGTTATTCTGGCTGCCGATCTGGCACTGAGGCTGCATCTTTGACTCGTGTTTTTGGTTGGCTGTTAGCATAAGGACGAATCAAGACAGACTTCTTAAGCCGTTTGACGCCACTCAAAACCAAGAGTGCAAACAGCGTTCCTATCAAACTCATCACCCACAAACCGCAGCCTGCCGCTGCACCTAATCCGGCAGCCAACCAAATAGTGGCGGCGGAAGTTAATCCTTTGACTTCAGCTTTACCCCGTGGGTATTGAGTTTGTTGCAGAATGATTCCGCCTCCGAGAAAGCCTACCCCTGTGGCAACTCCTTGGATAGTTCTGCTCAAAGCATTGGAAGAGGAAAAGGTGCTGTCGCCATCCATCTGCAAAGGAATCATTACAAATATAGCTGCGCCTAGACTCACAATCATAAAGGTTCTTAAACCTGCTGGTCTACCTGGCTGCTGGCGGTTCATGCCGATCGCGAAGCCTACCAGTAGTGCAGCCGTCAGCCTAAAGGTGACTGTTTGCCAATCGTTGGGGCTGAAAAAGATAGAACTCATTGCCTGTACTCCTACTAGAATGGGCTCTTCACGCGCACGCATTCCCAGGCGTGGCAGGCTGACTTAATCTAACTCCGGTTAGTCGCTGGATTTACTAGGGAATCAGATTAAGTTTAAGTTAAGACTAAGTTAAATTCAAGTAGAGGTTCGGCTCGATGTGCGACCCCGAAACGTCAAACCCTGGAACTCGCAAGCTTTGTTGAGGCGCTGGGTAATAGCTTGCAGAGAAATATCTGCGGTTGCAAATTTACATCGTTGCTTCTTTCTTCACCATTTCCCCAAAGCCCCCCAAACAGTACCCGAAACCACGCCCCAAATCGCCCCCAAACCAGCCCCCACGATCGCCCCCGCCACAGGCCCCAACTCCACCGGCACCCCAGCGCTGACAGCCGGAAACATCGCAGACACCAACCCACCCAACACAGCACCCGCAAAAGTCCCCAAAAAACTGCCCCAAATCGCCCCCAAAGCCCCACCCTTCAAGCCCGAAGGCTGAAACGAAATCGGCAGCTTCGGCGAAAACCCGCAAAAACCCAACAAACCCCCAGAAACCACACCTCCAACAGAACCGACACCAGCCGCCACGATCGCCACACCCAGCAGCAAACCCGCAAACTCATTCACCGGTCGCATCTGGACACCGTATTGCTGCCAAACCACCAGCCCAACCCCCAAAAAAACACCAGCCAGAGTCCCCACAAACGAGCCCCAGACAGCCCCCAAAGACCCTCCCCGCCGGCCCCACACCCTCCCCGCCGGCAGCGCCAGAGGAGGCCGAAAACTCGCCCAAACACAGCCCCAGACAGCACCAACCCCCGCCCCAGCCAAAATCCTCTCCCCGATTCCCGGAGTGCTATTAATCGCGCCAAACACCGCACCGCCGATCGCCGCCAACAAAAAAGCCCCCCAAGCCGCCCCCACCAAAACTCCGCCCCACTTCCGCCAAATCTGATTCGGCGGCAAAGTAAAAATGCCCCACATCATCCCAAAAAAACAGCCCCAAATCGTACCAACAAAAATCGCCCCCAAAATAGCGCCGCCGCCCTCAGCTATTACCGAATAAATCCCCCCGATCGCCGCCAAACACAAACTACCCCAAACACCTCCCCAAGCAGCATCCTGAACAATGCGCTCAAACTTGCCCACGGGAACCCGAGGCGCAGGAGTTCGACTCCGAGAAGACATCGGCATCGGCAGCAACGGCACTGCGTACTGACCGAGGGGGCGTGGCAGCCCCGTGGCGGGCTGTTGCCGGCGCACTGCTGGCTCCCTCACGACAGGCGGTGGTTGGGGCTTTTTACGCTTGATTTTCGCAGGCTGCAAGTGCAATCCGTTGCTGACTGCTTGTCGCGAAGGAAACGGATCGCGCCCTTTGAGGAGTTTTGCCCGATCGCACCAAGGGCACCGACTGAGATGATTTCCGTATTTATGCTGACTGTTTTTGCTGCAAGTTACCAAAGCATCTTCCGCTTCCCGAATCGCATTCACCCAAGTTTTCGCATCCGGGCGCGCCGAAGGATTGCCGTGCCCTTCCTCAAAACAGCGGATAAACATCTGCCGCAGTCGCGGATGCAGCATCTCGAAAGGAGGCGCAGCCGGCATCGGGCGGTAGGGAATCCGTTTCGTACCTGTGGGGAAATGGCCCGATCGAATTCTCGCTTCCAAAGGGGGCGGTTCATCGCTACCGAGATAAACTCCCGAAAACGGGTGCGTACCTTCCATCAGCAATTGAAAAATTAATACAGCTAAACCGAACAAATCGTGCTCGGGAGATCGATCGATATCGCGGAAAGTCTGGCCCTGCAACTCGGGCGGCGTAAACTCTGGTTTCCCGACGGGACACCGATAAACGTAACCCGTATAAGGATCGCGCACTTGAAACGAATCCGTGTCTACCAGCGTTACCAACGCCGTATCCGTCACGAGAATGTTCGACTCGTTTACGTCGCCGATGACGTAACCCCTGACGTGGAGGGCATTTACAGCCGAGGCGAGATTTCTGGCGGTACGGTGGAGGTAAAGATAGCTAAATAGCGGTTTTTGTTCGCGCCTGGTTTTGGGTGTGTAGAAAGTGTGTACCGGCATCACTTTGTTGACGCGCGGCATCACAAAACCAACGATTTTTTCTCGCCCGCCGACAGTATGCAGCAAATCGATCGGCCAAGCAATGGAAGCGTGCCCGGGTTCCGCGATCGGCGCATCCGGCGGCATACTGAACATGACTGTGAGTTTGTCGCCGTCTTCGTCTGTCGGTTTGTGGTAGATTTTTGCTACAAGGGACGAGTCTTGGGCGATCGGGTAGATGCGACCTTCACCGCCACTGGCGATCGCGGTTTTGGTGTCGATCGCAATCAGTTGTCCGCTAAATTGGCGCTGCAACTGCATAGAATTCGGTTATGGGATACAGGATTCGGAAGCCATGACTCAATAAACTTGACTTGCCCATTAAATCTTACCTTTGTTATGACTTAGGCACCGGTGAGGAGAGCCCGGGTTTTTCACCAAAAGATGCGTTGCAGCCCGCAGATTCGGTAAAAAACCCGATTTTTAGGGTGGGAGTGGGTAAGCCCTGTTGTTGTTAGTGGGATGCGCGTCCCGCCCGTCCATCCATTAGTGGGATGGGCATCCTGCCCGTCCATCCATTAGTGGGATGGGCATCCTGCCCGTCCATCCATTAGTGGGATGGGCGTCCCGCCCGTCCGCGCTATCAAAATTAAATATAAACCAGCTTCAAATCCACCGACAATAACAACATTTTATCCTCAATTTTTTGTCTGACGGCCGGTGTCACCTGACAATTATCGCTGTTGAGGCATTCCACCAGCAAGTTGTGGGCATAGTAATACTGTTTCAGCAAAGTTTTCTGTTGGGGGCGAAAGTCTCGATTGTAGCCGATCGCAGTTTTGAATTTTGCCAGCCAACAGTTACCGAACTCTTTGCGCCAGTTTTTCCAGTTTTGCAAATCCGGCATCTCAGTCTGAAATTGTGCCAGCAGTTGTTTAAGTTCTGGTTCAATATCCAGCGCCCAAATGCCAACCAAAATACCCGCCACATCATTATCAAAAGCCAATTTCAGAGACTCGTTAACATCTGCAAATTCTACATTTTTTCCCGCCTTTGCCAAACAATTCCGCAACTTGCGAACTTTCGATCTATCAAACTTCAGACTCGGATCGAGGACGCGAGTCAAAGCCAAATCGAGGACGCAAACTAAGGCAACATAAAAAGCGCGAATTTCGACTGGTTTGAAATTCCTTTGCACTAACTGAGACTTGTGATTTGCCCAGATTAGCAACTGCTGCAAAGTTTCATCTTTAGCCGCCATACTATCTAATTTTTGTTGCATCAGCAGCAAAAGTTCGTCAGCAGGTTGCAAAATGCTGACAACTCTCACAAATTCATTTTTCCACTTTTTGTCGGTAATCCGGCTGACCAATTCTGGCAGTGATTCCGGGTTCGCACTGTCAATCACATATTCTGGTTGAGTGTCGCTTTCTTCCAGCAGTTCGTCAACTGCGCTTTTGATAAAGTTATCCACCAACCAGTCGCGGGTACGCGAGAAATTGCTCTCCAATTCTAGGTAATGACTGCCTAATTTTGCCTTAAAGTCTTTGGGAAAAATCTTTTTAGCCACTAACATATTTTTCCAGCGAGTTAGCTGGCTGGCGCTGCGTTCGGGAAAGCGGTTGTACAAATAGTCGATCGCGATCGCCTCTAGAATATCCGCACCCAGAATTTCCCGCCGTTTCAGCTCGTTTTCGGGCCCTATTTGTCGCCGCTGAGTTAAATCCCCCTGCTGGCTAACAATTGGTTCAATCAAGTGCTGAATCAGCCAATTTCCCCCACGGAAAAAATTCCGCTCAAACTCCAAGTAAATCGCGCCAAACAAAGCCTCAAAAGTCTCCGAAAGCAATCTATTGTACTCACTTTCGTCTGTTTGTTTCCGATTCCATACGCGCCAACCGAGTTGGTTTAATTTCAAATTTTGTGCAAATTCCGCCAGTTTTTTCGGGTCTGCTAAACGAGCTTTTAAAGTTGAGATCGCATCTGGAGCGAGTTCTGGATATTCGCGGTACAGGTAATCGGTAACAACAGCACCGAAAATCGCTCCGCCTAAGAGTGACAGCCGTTTGTACTTAACGTCTTGCCAAGCGAGAGACTCCTCGGGGCGATCGGAGTAATCGCTGGTATAGTAACGGCAATTCAAGGCGATTTCCAGCAGTTTTGTCTGCTGAAAGCTGGGAATGTCGATCGCTGCTTTGACTGCTTCAATATCTACATTATGTTTAATTCGCTCTAATTCTTCTTCACATTTACCCCACTTTTCCAACCAATCACCGCCCGCATCTTCCACATACAAATCCACAAAATCTACCCCGTAATTCATCCATTCATCCTGCATTATTCTGGCGGCTTCCAATTCTTCCCAGACTTTCTGCAAGTTATTTTCAACTGCGTTCGTACCTTGTACAGTCATAGTATTTGATTTTGATGTAATTAGATTTTATTTCCCAGAATTTCACCGCACTTAAATCAAATCTCATCTCAATTCAATTTAGGCCGAGTTGCTAGTTATTTCACCCGATTGATTGCTGCGGTAAATGTTCCCATTGCTTAGCCTTCGTCTCAAGCACCTGTTGCCAGCGTCTGGCAGACTCCTCCCGGAAACAGAAAAGGGGAGGAAAAATCTTGGTCTGTTTTACCTTTTCCAGAAGCAGGCTGGGGGTTAGGTTTTTGGCATTGCCGAAAATTGTGCAATATGTGAGTTAGTCAAAAAATTTTTTTTCACCGAGTTGGGAGCAGTCGAACTATTCTCAGCAGCATATCTGCTTGATTTACGGGAACTTGAGGTAACGACCTGCGGGCAAATTATCACTATTATATAATGCTATATTAACTAACTGGTTCAGGAAATTTGCATCATTTTTATCATAACTTAAAAATAATCCTCTGTCAATCCCCCAATCTTGAAGAGTTTGTTGCCAATTCTGATATTTTTGTTCAGAGAATTCATCCGAAAGAGTAGTGACTTGAATGCAGAGGGGCTGTTGTTGGCGGCTGCTAACGATGGAATCGGTTGCCATAGAAAGATCGGCCACATATCGATACAAAACAGTGCCTTGGCGATCGACAATTCGGGCTGCGATCGCACGAATGACGAGATCGTCACCCGGATCGAATTTACCGGCTTTTAGTTTTTGTTTCCAGATGTAAAATTTGCGATCGTTTTCGCTCAGCCATTTAGGAAATAGATAGCTGTACCAATACCTTTCCCCCGGAGTCATTAACTCAAAAGCGGCTTTTTTGTCTATTTCCGAAGGTAGAGATTGAACTGCCAGCCAAACCTGAGAATCTCGGATAAGCTGCAGCAAAAAAGCCATCACAAATTTTTTAGCCGTTAGCGAACCGGGTTTAACATCTTTCACCCAGCGATTGATTTCATCCAATCTTCTCGCCAAACTGGGATCTATTGGATCTGCTGCGCTAATTAGGGAGTTGAGCTTATCCTTAATCTCTTGTGCTTGCAAACGACGACCTACTATACAAACTAAAGCAGAATTGTTGACACCTCGATTTTATTATAGAACCGCGCCAAATTTTCACCGCTCATTAGACATTTCCAACAATTGTTGTGGGGTAGGTATCCTGCCTGCCCTTGACTTAATTTTTAGGAGGTGCCTATTTAATACTTCCTGCCGATTCCCGCAGGCGCAGGTACAATAAAACCAAATAAACATTCATCAACGGTGCGGCTAAAAATCCGAGTAGATTACTTGTAAGCTGATATCCTACGGATTTGGCCGTCGGATCTATTAATAAAGAAATCAATATTATTGGCACAAAAACGACAAAAACTATCAGAAGAGTCGCTCGAAATACCAACCACCAGCGCCCTTTAGTTAATTCCCAACTGGTGCTAAGACTGTCCACCGCCGAAGAGTTATCAATGACGGTACCGTACAATGAAAATATTAAGCGATTTGATACATAAAGCCCGGGAATTATTAGTGCAATGAAGCCTGCAAACACCACCCCCACAAACAGAATATAAACCAAAATAAGGTGCAGCCATCTTCTGCTTGCTTGATTGAAAGCCTGACCCACAGTTACTGGATTTCGAGTCAAACTTCCGTAAGTGTAGAAAATCATGGCTCCCGAAAATAAAGGAACGGCCACGAACGAGTAGATAAAGAAAACAACACCTGGTGAACTGAGATTGCCAAAACTATTGAGCGCGGACAATATCAAATTGGGAAAGTTGATTGTCAACAGGGGAGGGTATATAGGCCCCGTAGTAGCAAATGTTTCTCGCAACAAAGTTCTGGCACTAACTGGTGGATTTGTCATAATTTTTTATCCGCTTTTTGTAAGTGGAGTTGAACAGACTAAACATTGCTCGAAAAAGTTGCTAACAATAAAGTTAAGTCATCATCGGTGCGTTCGGAAACGCGGGGCGATCGCAAAAATGACTCTAATTGCTGTTTCGCATCTTCTTCTTCTTTCCACTCGCCAGAAAACCGAAACAAAGGCGCAAAAAACGGCCCGTGCGGCGTGCCTTCCGGGATTTTGAGAGCTAGCATTTGCAAGCCGTCGGAAAACACGGCCAAGTGCCGGAGTTTTTCCCGCAGTACCTGAAATTGCGCTGTTTCAATTGCATTCGGCGAAATCAAAAAGATAGTTTCGTTGATGTATTCGCCGCAGGGAGGTACAGTCAGGGCGAGCGCATTTCCTGCACTGTCACCTGCTACCGCAGCACCGTCGCCGATTTGAGCAACTGCGATTAATTCCGGCGTAGCAACAACAGCAATTAAAGTGCAGGCTAAATCTCTCGGCGCCACTGCCCGCACTGCCGCTTCTGCTTCCACCTGCGCCCGCGCGACTTGCAGCGATGCTGTCAAGAATACTTGCCATTCGTCGTCATTTTGAGGCAGCTTTTCCTGTTGCTGGCAAATCGTTTCAACAACCGCTTCCACAGCAATTTTTGCCCCAATTTCTGCGAGTGCTGCAGAGCCCGCGCCATCGGCAACCGCTGCTGCTAAAACACCGTTCGGCAAGAGACGCCAGCAGTGGGCATCTTGACAAGGCTGCGATCTTTTTTCGTGGCTCGTACCTATCACCGATGCCGCTACAACTTGCCAATTAAAGGATGAATTCTGCATTAATAACTCTTTAACTCAAAACTTCGTAAATTCACAACTATGCAAAGTCTGGACGGGTTTATTTATCCCTAATTAGGTAGGGCGATGCACACCACACCTTACTTATTATGTAGGGTTCCATGCACACCGCACCTTAACGCTTGTCACTTACTAATGACCAATGACTTCCCACTAATAACTAAACAGTTCCCCATCCGGGTGGTGGCAGTGCTACTTGTTCATCAATTTTTGAGTGAGAAACTCTCTGCATACTAGCCGACAGCCAGATGAACATCTCTCTAAAGTCTAATCCTTTCAATTTTACAGGCGTGCGCTCGACAATTTGCGCGAGACGGGGGATATTAGCACCTTCCACTCCGACTGCAAAAAATGCCACGCGCTTGTTAGTTTCTTCCTCTTTAATCCGCTGTGCTGCTATTTCCACCACATCGTCGGATTCGCCTTGAGGTTCGCCGTCGGTAATCATAAATACCCACGGGCGGTAGTAGGTAATGCCGTTGTTGCGGTATTCGGATTTGCGGGCCGCAATGGTGTCTAGCGCTTGCTGAATGCCGGCGCCCATGTGGGTTTGTCCTTGAGCTGTCAGCAGTGGCGTCTCGAACTGGTCGGCGGTCACGAAGTCTTGCACGACTTTGATATGATTATCAAATGAAATAATCGCGACTTCGACTCGCTTTTTAGCTAGTTCGTCTTTAATTAGGTCATTCCTAAAAATTTCCAGCCCCTCATTCAAGGCATCTATGGGTGCGCCTTGCATGGAGCCGGAGGTGTCCAGCAGGAGGACGCAGGGACAGCGCGGCTCTGGGTTTTCGGCAAATTCTACGGCTTCGTCTAGTCTCATGGTTCGGGGTTGACCTGGGAGTGGCTCGATTTCTAGGTTTGTTACTTTACTCTATCAAGTCAGTAACAAATTTAAGTGCAAATTGCTAGGGCGATCGCATTTTACCATTTACGTGAATCGATTTTAAATTTTTGATTGTATATTTTAGATTTGAGAATTGGATGTCTGCCGTCAATAAAACAAATTTCTTCCGGTCTGTGGTAATATAGACTAATAGTATTACTGCAAAATAAGGATAAATCTTATGATTGCAACAGTCACACACAAATTAACCTTTGACCAATTCCTTGTAAAATGTCCAGAAGATGGACTCTATGAACTGGTAAATGGAGAAATTGTAGAGATGAATTCCACAAGAAATCATGATGATGTTGCTAATTTCCTGTTATTTGGCTTCAATGATGAAATCCGGCGACAGAATTTGAATTATGTAGTCAACACTACAGCCGTTATCAGAACTGTAAGTAAAGCCGGCATCGAACAAGGGCGGAGACCGGATGTCAGCGTAATCGATCGCGACTTGTGGCGATCGAACCGTTCTGCTTATTCTGCCTTACGAGAACCAATTCAACTGGCTGTGGAAGTAACATCAACAAATTGGGAGGACGATTATATAGACAAATTGGACGAATATCGGCGCCTCGGAATTCCTGAGTATTGGATTGTTGATTATTTAGCAATTGGTAGCAGGGAATTTCTGGGAAATCCCAAAACTCCAACTGTATTTGTCCACCTTTTAGATGCAGAGGGCAACTATCAAAGAAGCGCGTTCAAGGGCAGTGAACGAATTGTGTCGCGGACTTTTCCCGAATTAACCCTGACAGCAGGAGAGGTGATGAATGTTTAACTTCGGTTAATCCAGCTAGCCAGACTATTATCCATAAAAAAATACTGAAAATATGAAATCTATTTCTGATAAAAAACTTTCGGATCGAAAAGCTATTAGCCCTTGGAGTTACAAACCTTGGTGGTGTCAGCCTTGGTCGATTCTTTTAACTGGTACTAGCCTGATTAGCGGTAGTTGGTTTTTATTAAAAAATGTTTGGATAACTGTTTTAGTCGCGATTCCTTTATTAGCTTGGATGGGTTTTTTCTTGTTAGTTTGGCCGAGGCTGATGCTGTCTAGTGGAGTTTTAGATTCCGATGCAGATTAGGTTTTGGTGACGCGCACCTTATGTTTAGGATAAGGTGCGCGGTCATTGGTGTGAACTTAACGTTAAACCCTCTGTCCGGCAGGGGTTTCAACAAGAACCTCCAAGCGAAAGTCCTCGCTATGAGGACTAATGAGTTCTTCAGTCCTCTTTGAGAGGATTTTAGCTATAAGACAGGGAATTCATTCCCTGGCAAAGAGTGCCGGGTGAGCGGGAGGAATGGCGGACTAAAAGCTTAAGTTGACACTAATAGTGGGCCCTGCACACCCTAAACATAGGGTGTTTTGCACTCTAGCTTTGCGGGTAATAGTCTTGAATTGCTTTTACTTCCATCGGGTTTGATTTGAGCGCTCGAATTCCCGCTGCTGTCGCTTTGGCACCGGCTATTGTGGTAATAATCGGGATTTTGTAAGTCAAAGCTGTGCGGCGGATAAAGATGCCGTCGGCTCGGGATTCTTCGCCCGAAGGTGTGGTGATAATTAGTTGAATTTTCTCATTCTTGATCGAATCCAACAAATTCGGCCGCCCTTCGTGCAGTTTCAATTCCAAATCAACCTCTAAACCTTGCTCTTGCAAAACTTTGCGTGTCCCGTGAGTTGCGACTACTCTGAAACCCAATTCTAAGAATTCCTTGACAACGGGTACAACTGCTAGTTTGTCCCGATCGCGCATCGAAACCAGCACGGTTCCCAACAGCGGCATCAGTTGTCCGGCGCCGAGTTGAGCTTTGGCAAATGCTTTGCCAAAATCAGTGTCAATTCCCATGACTTCGCCGGTCGATCGCATTTCTGGCCCTAACAAGGTATCAGCGCCCGGGAACTTAGCAAAGGGCAATACAGCTTCTTTTACGGAAACATGAGTGGGTATAATCTCTTCAGTAAAACCCAAAGCTTTTAGAGTTTTGCCAGACATGACTCGCGAAGCAATTTTTGCTAAGGGAACTCCGATCGCCTTGGACACAAAAGGCACTGTTCGAGAAGCTCGCGGATTAGCTTCTAAGATGAAAACTTGTTCTCCTTGAACAGCAAATTGAATATTCATCAACCCGATTACTTTCAGGGATTTTGCTAATTCTACAGTCCAGCGGCGGATTGTTGCCAAAGCTGCATCAGAAAGCGTTTGGTAAGGGATAGAACAAGCAGAGTCGCCGGAGTGGATTCCCGCTTCCTCGATGTGTTCCATAATACCGCCGATCGTCACATTGCCCGTAACATCGGCGATCGCATCTACATCAACCTCGATCGCGTTCTCCAAGAACTTATCAATTAAAATCGGATGATCGGGTTCTACTAGCACGGCATAGGTCATGTAACGTTCCAATTCCGTATCGGAATAAACAATTTCCATGGCTCGCCCGCCTAATACGTAACTCGGTCGCACCACTACCGGATAACCGATCCGTTGAGCTACTATTAAAGCATCCTCAAAACTGCGGGCTAAACCGTTAGCAGCTTGCTGAATATCCAATTCCCGCAGAATCTTTTCAAATCGCTCTCTGTCTTCAGCAGTATCAATGGAATCCGGCGAAGTCCCCCAAATTTTTGTTTGTACATCGGGGTGATTTTCCAGAGATGCTTGTAAAGGAACCGCTAATTTTAGCGGCGTTTGACCGCCAAACTGAATAATTACTCCCTCTGGATTTTCGGCTTCGATGATGTTGAGAACATCTTCTTTTGTTAGCGGTTCAAAATACAGGCGATCGCTCGTATCATAATCCGTCGAAACCGTCTCCGGGTTGGAGTTGACCATAATTGTCTCAAACCCGTCTTCTCCTAGGGAATAGGAAGCGTGACAGCAGCAGTAATCAAACTCAATTCCCTGTCCGATCCGGTTCGGCCCGCCACCTAAAATCATCACTTTTCGTTTAGTAGAAGGCAAAACTTCCGACTCTGGCGCGAGACTGTGGCCTACAGGCGAAACTTTCTTTTCTTCATCGCCCAATTCCCAAATTGCCGCTCCCGCTTCGTAGGTGGAATAATAATACGGTGTAAACGCTTCAAATTCAGCGGCACAGGTATCGACTGTTTTGTAAACCGGAATTATGCCTAACTGTTTGCGGTAAGCGCGGACTTGATCTTCCGGTGTTTTGGTGGCGTAAGCAATTTGGCGATCGCTAAAACCTAACTGCTTTACTTCAAACATTGTCTCTTTTGTCAACTGGTCCAACCGCGTTCGTTTCAAGAACTTCTCAGTTTCCAGCAATTCCTGCATTTTATCCAAAAACCAAGGATCGATTCCTGTAAACTCGAAGATATCTTCCACCGACATTCCCATCATCATCGCGTGGCGAACTGTAAAAATGCGATCGGGATTTGGCGTCCGCAATCCGGCGCGAATTTGTTCCAAACTCGGCAACTTTTCCGGTTTGTCGCATCCGAAACCTGCACGGCCTGTTTCCAATCCCCGCAGGGCTTTTTGGAAAGATTCGTTGAAGCTGCGCCCGATCGCCATTACCTCTCCTACTGACTTCATTTGTGTTGTCAGAGTCGGTTCGGAACCGGGGAACTTTTCAAAGGCAAATCGGGGAATCTTTGTCACCACGTAGTCAATTGTCGGCTCAAAAGACGCCGGAGTTTTCTTGGTGATATCGTTGGAAATTTCGTCTAGGCTGTAACCTACTGCTAATTTTGCCGCCATTTTGGCAATAGGGAAACCAGTTGCTTTCGAGGCCAAGGCGGAGGAACGGGAAACCCGAGGATTCATTTCAATAACGATGAAATCTCCGTTGACAGGATTGACGGCAAATTGAATATTGGAACCGCCGGTTTCAACTCCGATTTCGCGAATAATTTTCACCGAAGCATCCCGCAGGCGCTGATATTCTTTGTCTGTAAGAGTTTGCGCCGGGGCGACGGTGATAGAATCGCCGGTGTGGACGCCCATCGGGTCGAGATTCTCGATCGAACAAATAATCACCACATTATCTGCCAAATCTCGCATTACTTCCAGTTCGTACTCTTTCCAACCAATCAAAGATTGTTCGATCAAAATTTGCGATACTGGACTGGCATCAATCCCGCCTTGTGCCATTTCTTCAAACTCTTCTTGATTGTAAGAAATGCCACCTCCCGTGCCTCCCATTGTAAAAGCCGGACGAATAATTAACGGATAACTGCCGATTTGGTGACCGATTGCTTTGGCTTCGTCGAGAGTGTTGGCAATTCCCGAAGGGCAAACTGCGACGCCAATTCGCGCCATCGCTTCCTTAAATAATAGGCGATCTTCAGCCATTTCAATTGCTGGCAACTTAGCACCAATCAACTCGACGTTGTATTTTTCTAAAACGCCATTTTTAGCCACAGCAACTGCTAAATTTAGCGCCGTTTGACCGCCCATAGTCGGTAGAATTGCTTGAGGTCTTTCTTTAGCGATGATTTGTTCGAGGATGACCGGCGTTAGAGGTTCGATGTAAATGCGATCGGCAGTTTCCGGATCGGTCATAATCGTTGCCGGGTTGGAATTCACCAACACTACTTCATAACCTTCTTCTCGCAAAGCTTTGCAAGCTTGTGTCCCTGAATAGTCAAATTCGCACGCTTGACCGATAACAATTGGGCCGGAACCAATGAGAAGAATTTTTTTTAAGTCTTGACGACGGGGCATAGGTTCGTAATTAGTAATTGGACAAGGTGGAGGATTAATTTGATATTTTGCATCAGTCTTAGAAACAGGCTTTCTAAGCTGTTCCCCCCAAAGCTTACTCAAAATAGTGCAAGTTTTGTTGTTAATTTGAAATTGTGCACCATTATCAGCCTTTTGGAAGCAGGACCTCGCAACTCCGGCTGACAGACACCCCCAGCTAACCAGAAATATTGATGAGAAAAGGGTGCAGTCGATCGGTAAATCAAGACTATTTTAAGTGTTGCGGTCAAATCGTGTTCTAAAATACACAATCCCTGTATTCCGCCTGATTAATTATTGTAGAGACTTCGGCCAAGGCTTGTGTTGACTGTGGGGAACGGGTAGAATTAACCAGCTTGGATGATGAAATTTCCCGTAGCTTGCCGGGCCCGACGCCATCGCCCTCGGAGGATGTGACAATCACAGATCCAGCCATGTAGCCGGGGCGATGGAGGACAAGGCATTGCCTTGTCCCTACCGTATTTCAGCCTATTTTTAGGCTTTGCGCGATCGGCGAATGAGTACGCTAATCACTTGTCCCGGCTGTGCGCCTCGCTGTGGCGGGCTCCAATCCCCGACGGCGGCAAATCCCAGTCGGTACAAGGTGTGGATGGTTTCTAACACGGCTGCGCGGGAACCGACAACCGTTATCCGCACGACTTCCTGTTCGGATACTGCTGAGGCGTCATTTGGACGCGCGGATAAGTTATCGTCAGGTACGAATTCCTGTGACATAATATGGTTTCCTGGTTTTTGGTTTTTCTAGGAAAACCCAAAAACCCAGCCGCCCCGCACGTTAACACAGAGCAGGGCGGCTACAGAGAGTGTTAAAATTCTCCATTAGCCTCCAGACTGCTGCTATCAGTTTGGCGGTTAGCTGTCCATTGCTGTTGGTAGCAGCTTTGGGCGGAGCGAAGCGGAGGGAGTGCAACTAGATTTTTGAGCGACGTGGGCTGCTTTCTCTTCGAGCAAAGCAGCCCTAATTTCACAGCGTAGCCGCAGATGGGGGCCGCCGTCAATCGATTTGAGATTTTAGATTTGAGATTTTAGATTGAGATTTTCCTGCAACCACTCTCAGGTGTTTCCCACCCTCCGCTTCTCCCAGTCTGCCCCTCTCCCTCAAGCCAACCTACTAGATGAGGGAATGCACCGAGGAAGATGTAAAATATGGAATCGTTCCAAAAGCTTAAAATCAAAAAACTAAAATACAGATATGCCTAGAACACAAGTGCGAATATTCCTTGCACCTGCTGCTTGAGGGCAACCACATCAATTTTAGATTTTAGATTTTAGATTTTAGATTGTCCTCCAACAACTCTCTCCATCTCCTATGCCTAGAACACCCAGCGAATATTCCGTACACCTGCTGCTTGAGGGCGGCCACCGCGAAGAAATCCGTTTTTCAACGCTGCAAGATTTTCAACAGTGGTATAAAACTCTGGTTCCCAAACAAGATTCGTCAGAATTTGTTAATGTCCCGATCAAAAATATTCAAGGCGAATACATGGTAGTTCGGCCTACCAGCGTTCTCGCAATTCGCGTAGAACCGGTATTTACTTCTAGCGTCGAACGATTCGATGAATAATGAAAATAATCAATTTAGTAGGAAAGATTGGAAATTGAGCAAGATTTTTCGCTATCAGTTATTAGCCATCGTCTGTTGCGTTTTGGCGATCGCTTTTTCGGTGCCCGCCGTTGCAGCCCCGCCACTGCAACCAATTAGTCTAAATCAATTGCAAGCTGGCGAGTCGGATGATCTCGCCTTTGACGCTCAAATCTGGGGCGAAAATGGCAAACCGGGCGATCGGGAATTGCTGTTAAAGTCGATCGACAACAGCCTCCGCTATCTCGATACATCCGCCGCCGCCACTGCTTACAGTCGCTATCCAGTCGCAGGAGTTACGCGCGATCGAGTTCGGCGTTCTCTCGAGCGATTCCGCCAATTAGTTGTCAGTTCCACAACCCCTGCACAACTCCAGGAATCGGTCAAGCGCGAATTTGTATTTTACAAATCCACGGGCAAAGATGGCAAGGGAACAGTCGCATTTACGGGTTATTTCGAGCCGACTTACGCAGCATCTCGCACGCCTAATTCCGAATACCGTTATCCCCTATACCGGATGCCGCCCAACATGGCATCTTGGCCGAAACCTCACCCGACAAGATTGCAATTAGAAGGCGAAGATGCTTTGCAGGCAAGTAAAGGATTGCTGCGGGGATTAGAATTAGTTTGGTTGCGCGATCGCTTCCAGGCATTTCTCGTGCACGTCCAAGGTTCTGCGAGATTGCAGCTAACAGATGGTAGCGTCATGACAGTCGGTTTTGCAGGCAAAACCAGTCACAGTTATACAGGAGTCGGGCGAGAATTAGTTAAAGACGGAAAGTTTACTTTAGAAGAGTTAAATTTGCCGAAACTAAGGGAATATTTCACCAACTTTCCCGCAGATATGAACAAATATTTGCCAAAAAATGAAAGCTTTGTATTCTTCCGGGATACTAATGGAGTTCCAGCCACAGGAAGCATTGGAGTGCCAGTAACAGCCGAAAGGTCGATCGCCACCGATAAAGCTTTAATGCCCCCTGGCGCACTAGCATTAATTAGTACAAAACTCCCTTATCCGAATGCGGCGGGACAACTCGAACAAAATGCGGTAAATCGCTACGTTTTGGATCAGGATACCGGCGGTGCAATCAAAGGCGCGGGGAGAGTTGACGTATTTATGGGAACGGGGGATTTAGCGGGCGATCGCGCCGGTTTTATCAACTCGACAGGAGAACTGTATTATCCGCTTTTAAAGTAGATTAATTCTACTTGATGTGATTGTTTGCTGTGCGTTGCAATCCCGGGCACGGCACTGCCGTGTCCCTACAGATATTATCGCCGACAATCTATATGTAATCCTACTTTTGAGAATTGCTATAAAATAGAAAATACCCCTCCCCTCCAAACTCCACAAATGCTAAACAAGATTCTGCAATTCTTCAAACGACTATTTCAGCGAATATTCGGAACCCCAACCCCACCCACCCCGCCGGGAAATACCGCCATCCGCCCCACCCTAACTGACGCGGAATACGAGTCGAAATTCATGGAAATCCTGGAAGGGGTGAATGCCGGTTGGAGTCGCGGGGATGTAGCGGGATTCTTAATCGCAAAACGCCTTAAAGATGGTGAATTGGCGGCTTGGTTGCGACGGTTTGGGCAAAGATTGTTAGAGGGCGAACATGATGACACCGCTGCTACGGAGGCGGTGGCATCGCTTCAGGAATTGGCGCAGCGGCTGGTATTGTTAGGTAGAATTGGCAGCGGGGAATTGTCAGAGGTTGCGAGGCAAATTGGCCGGGAGATATTGACACGATTTCCGCTGCCGGAGGTTGAGGAGGAGGATACAAAGGGGAGGGTGATTGAGGCGGTGTTTGTTGGGAATGGTTTGGGTTTTTCTGGGGAAGTGAACCGCAGAGGCGCTGAGGGTGCGGAAGTAGAATCGGAAGTTAATGTAGATGCTGAGGCGTGGTGCGAACGAGGGAACGAGCAGTATAATTTAGGAAGATTTGAAGAAGCGATCGCATCTTATAATCAGGCAATTGCTCTCAAACCAGACTATCACGATGCTTTGCACAACCGAGAGGTAGCGCAACGTAAGTTAGGCCAAATTAAATAGGCAGACTCGCTTGTATCCATAATTTTTGCTAGGTGTTGCGAGCGACCTGATACTATTAATAATTAATGCCAGTTTTCCTGGCTAATTATCATACATTTAAAAGAGAAGTTGGAGGACTTCAGTCCTCACTACCAACTTAATTTATAAGCTGTGCTAGGCGCACATACAATAGGTTTATACTATTAAAATTAGTCCCAAATTATTGCATCCAAAACCCACATCGAATGACACAAGTAATCGGCATTGACTTAGGCGGAACCGCAATTAAACTCGGCAGATTCGGCGAAGACGGCATTTGTCATCAATCATTAACTGTCCCAACTCCTCAACAGGCAACGCCAGAAGCCGTTTTAGCTACAATGACCGATGCTATTTTACAACTGAATCCGGTCGAAAATGCTGTAAGTGCGATCGGCATCGGCACTCCAGGCCCCGCAGACGCCGCCGGCCGCATAGCCAGAGTAGCAATTAACCTCAAAAACTGGCATAACGTCCCCCTCGCTGACTGGGTGGAAGCTAAAACCGGACTGCCGACCATCTTAGCAAATGATGCCAACTGTGCCGGATTGGGAGAAGCTTGGTTGGGCGCAGGCAGGCACTTTAAAGACCTAATTTTAATAACTTTAGGTACAGGAGTCGGCGGTGCAGTTATCCTAGACGACAAACTATTTGTAGGTCATCAAGGCGCGGCCGGAGAACTAGGATTGATTACTATAAATCCCGACGGCCCGGAATGCAACAGCGGCAATCGCGGTTCTCTAGAACAGTATGTTTCGGTGCAAGCAATTCGCCGGGAAACGGGTTTGGAACCTCTAGAATTAGCAAATTTAGCTAAGTCTGGAGATGCCAAAGCTTTAGAATTTTGGCAAAATTACGGGCGCTATCTGGGTATCGGTTTGGCAAGTCTCATTTATATTTTGACGCCGGAAGCTATTATTATCGGCGGTGGAATTAGTGCAGGTGCGGAATTTTTCTTGTCGCAGGTTCGAGAAGAAATTGAGCGGCGGGTTCTGCCGAGTTCTCGCGAAGATTTGCAGTTATTGGTTGCTGAATTGGGCAATCAAGCAGGCATGGTAGGGGCAGCCAAATTAGCTTGGCAGCTTGTTCGATAGTTAAAATTTAAAAAAGCAGCGCATTTTACTGCGCTTTTTTCATATCTAGAATTACGGTGCAACCTAAGCACTTTAGCTCAAAAAAAATAAAATGAATGTGAGGAGTTACTAAACATAGTCTCCCTTGATTGTTCATGCTTCTAACTAATGACTAATGACTAATGACTGCTTCATGGCAGAGATTGTCCAGTCGTATTTTTAATGTATTCCTGAATTTCTTGATAAGTTTCCGGGTTGCTTTGGCGGAGGATAACAATATTAGTTGCGCTGTCAGGCAGGCAAAAGCTTAGCCGACCGTTTTGTTCGCAAGCAAAAGAGCTAATTCGACTCATATCGATCGCAAATTCTTTGCGGTCATAATGAATTTTAATCCACGAACCTCTAGAATTGCGATCGATGGTTTTTTTGAGGTAATCGAGAACTTGCTTGTAAGCCTCATAATTGCCTTGGGGATTGAGGATAATCGGCTGACTGCTATTAGGCAGCCAAAAGGTGAGACGCTTGTTATCCAGTTCGCTAGAAAAAGCACTAATAGTGTCAAGGTCAATTATGTATGTACTTTTCTCATAAGTAATTTTGCTCCAATAAGCCACAAAGCCTCCTCAAACCTGTGTTTCCTGGTATTTTAGGATAGTTTGACAACTCATACCATTTTAGATTTTAGATTTTAGATTTTAGATTGGGCATGACTGATGACTATCAGGGTTTGGAACCTGCCTAAAGTGGCATTTTTTTTAACTGGTATCACCTTTGAAATCAAAGCTAAAAAGTTAAGTAAAAATATCAGCATTTTTACCATCTGCCTTCTGCCTTCTACCTTCTGCCTTTTGCCTTCTCCCTTCGGGTACTATCCCCCAACCCTTATGCTAGGGCTGAGGGGTGAGATTTTTCACTGGTTGAGAATGCTGCCCGATATCATGTCCGGTAAGTGCGACCCGAATCAAATCCGATTGTTGGGTTGGGCGGGTGAGAGTACGATCCATTGTCTGCCTGATTTGAATATGGTGTACTCTCACCCGCCCCTACAGACATCTAATATATCAGAACTAATCGATCGAACATGATATGAGATCAGTTTCCTGCAAGTTTCCCGGCCACCAAGTCGCGCCCCTGAGCATCTAAAAAATCCTGATTTCCCTGCACGCTCGCCGCCTCGATAAACCCCTGAAACAAGGGGTGGGGGGCGCTAGGTCGAGATTGGAATTCGGGGTGAAATTGACAGGCTATGAAAAAGGGATGGTTGGGCAATTCGATCATTTCTACCAATCGGCCGTCGGGAGATGTCCCGGAGACTGCATAACCTGATTCTAAGAAAAGATTGCGGTAGGCGTTGTTAAATTCGTACCGGTGGCGGTGCCGCTCGTAAATCACTTCTTTCTGATAAAGTTTGAAAGCGAGGGTGTCTGGGTTGACACGGCACGGATATAAACCCAGTCGCATTGTACCGCCCAAATCAACTACATCTAGCTGTTCTGGCAATAAATTAATTACCGGATTTGCGGTATCTGGGTTAAATTCAGCGCTGTTGGCATCCTCTAGTTGGGCGATGTTGCGCGCCCATTCAATCACAGCACACTGCATCCCCAAACACAATCCCAAAAAGGGTATTTTATGGTGTTTGGCATATTCGATCGCCGCTATTTTGCCGTCTACTCCCCGTACCCCAAAACCTCCGGGCACAAGAATGCCCTTGATATCTTTGAGATAACTTTCGATGTTTCCCGATTCTAAATCTTCTGAGTTAATCCAGTGCAAATTCAGGTCGCAGCCGATCGAGATTGCTGCGTGCCGCAAAGCTTCGACTACCGAAAGATAAGCATCGTTCAACCGCACGTATTTGCCCACCAAAGCAATATCAATCTTGTGGTTAGGATTGTAAAGCCGCTTGACTAAGGTTTGCCACTGAGTCAAATCGGGGTGGCGCGGTTCGAGTTGCAGCAAATTGATGCTTTGTTCCGCTAAACCTTCCTGTTCCATCATCAGCGGCACTTCGTAGATACTTTTGGCATCTTGAGCGGTGATGACACATTCTTCGGGCACGTTGCAGAATTCCGACAATTTCTGTTTCATGCCCAAAGACAGGGGGCGATCGCACCGACAGACTAAAATATCTGGTTGAATGCCGATCGACCGCAATTCCTTCACCGAATGCTGAGTCGGTTTAGTTTTCATCTCCCCAGCCGAAGGAATCCAAGGTATCAGCGTGACGTGCATATACACAACATTTTGCCGACCGACATCCTTGCGAAACTGGCGAATTGCCTCCAAAAACGGCAAAGATTCAATATCTCCCACCGTTCCGCCGATTTCCGTAATCACGACATCGGGATTAGTATTTTTTGCAACTCGGTGAATTCGCTCTTTAATTTCGTTAGTGATGTGCGGAATCACCTGCACCGTACTCCCCTGATACTCCCCGCGGCGTTCTTTGTTGATCACCGCTTGATAAATGGAACCCGTGGTGACGCTGTTGAGGCGTGACATGGAAGTATCGGTAAAACGCTCGTAGTGCCCCAAATCCAGGTCTGTTTCCGCACCGTCTTCTGTCACGAAGACTTCTCCGTGCTGAAACGGGCTGAGAGTGCCGGGGTCAACGTTAATATAGGGGTCTAGTTTCAAAATCGAGACAGAATAGTCCCGCGACTTCAATAGGCGGCCCAAGGAAGCAGCGACAATTCCCTTGCCGATGCTGGAAACCACGCCGCCGGTCACAAACACAAATTTGCTCATAGGATTTTCGACTTTAGATCTTTCTCATTTAAGAAGGTAACACTCAACTCTAAGAGCTAAAATCAAAAATTGTCCAGCAGTGTTTGACCATTTCTCAAATACGGGTGGAGATACGACGAGTAGTCCACGAGCTCGATCGGGCGGTTTACAGGGGTTTTGAGCTGGTGAGCCAATTTCAAAACGGTTGATTGTTCATCAGTGCGCTTTGGGCGGATACCAGTCAATCGATTTGAGATTTGAGATTTGAGATTTTAGATTAAAGAATTGAAGCATTGACCCCACGGATAAATTCGGGGGGTCAGTTTCATCGGATACAGGTTTTTTATTTCTGGACGGATGAATCCGGGGGCTTGTCTCCTGAATGCTTTCGGTCAAGGGCGATCGATCTTCTGAGAAAACCACCTTCACCAAGGTTTTTTTCCTTTCCTCAAACATATCTCTGCAACCGATCTGTCACATCTGACACGCTGGCCAACTCTAAGACGGCCTCTCCTAAATTCTCTAATTGTTCAGCGGATAACTGACTGATGCGAGTTTGAATCTCCGACGACAACGGCCCTACACGGCGCTCCAACAGCCGCATAACTAACTCCAACTTTCCTTGTTTGATGCCTTGTTCGATACCTTGTTCGATGCCTTGTTCTCTCCCGATTCTGGTAGCTTTGGTAATTGCACCGCGCTGGTCTTGAATAAAAATTTCTCGCCTTTCTAAATCTTCCAATTCATCAGGATCGAGATTTGCTTCATTCGCAATTGCAAAAGCCTGTCGCAGTTCCGGCACATTTCCCAACTCTTCGGGAACCGACCGTAAAATTTGAGCAGTTTTCATGAAATATATCCACTTATCTGTCAGCGTTTCTAACTCCTGTAATGTCTTATCAAATTTTGGCAATTCAACAAATACAAGTTCAAATTCATCAGCTAGATAGTCGGTTAAAAAAGTTTTTTCTTTGAAAACAAAGCGCGAAATCACTGTTTCCAGATTCTCAAACATTTGAAAATCGGTAATCGTCAGAGCAATCACAGGGTTTAACAAGCTGTAACGGCTTCCTGTGGTTAGCTGCATCGAATAAGCTTTAGTGGCATTGTATAAAATCCGCTTCTCAAATGACTCTACATTCAATACTTGCATTTCAATAATTACCGTTTTGTTGCCATCAATCTTAGCTTTTACATCCAAGTAAGTATCTTTAACTCCTTTGATTTTGGGAGCTAAATAAGGGTCAATAATTTCTAAATCTTCGATGAATGGCTGTGCTTCGTAGAGCATGGCATTCAAGAAACTAATCAAAATGTCCTTACTCTCAGCAGACCCAAAGATTTTTTTAAAGGCAAAGTCGGTTTTGGGGTTAATAAAATTCATGGCAATTTCACTTTATTAGAGCTTGAGAGGTTGAGGTTAGAGTTATTTAATTATTTAACTATCATACAATCTTCTAGGTTGGGTTCGCGGACGATCGCCCCAACCGACCTCACCCAAATACGGATCGAGCGGCCCACAGCAGTCGCCCTCAGCAATCAT
This sequence comes from Microcoleus sp. B3-A4, assembly GCF_036705385.1. Classification (NCBI taxonomy): domain Bacteria; kingdom Bacillati; phylum Cyanobacteriota; class Cyanophyceae; order Oscillatoriales; family Microcoleaceae; genus Microcoleus; species Microcoleus sp. B3-A4. The sequence goes on from NZ_JAUBUI010000014.1 coordinate 30,584, forward strand.
GGCTTCGACAAAAGTTCCAGCGCCCAGTCCGCCCCTAGGCGAGTCAATCTAAAATCTAAAATCTAAAATCTAAAATCAGCCCTACGCGCTCAGTCATTTTTCCCATAAAGCTAACTCAGGAACGTTTCGCGAAGCGTAAAGTCATGGTAAACAAAGCACCTCAAGTCTGCTAAAAAAAAACAGCTATGAAGTTTGTCTGCGTTCTATCCCCTCAACGGTTGCTTTCTGCTGGTATCGCATTGCTCGCAGCCATCGAGTGTGGCGCGTGGCTCGCTCCAAATACGGCGCGGGCAAAAGCTCCTGGGGAAATTTATTCGTCTGTGTCGGCGAAAATCGTCGCTAGTAACGATGTTAATTGCAATGGGTCGCGATCGCCCGAAACTCGCTGTCCAGTCGGCGGTTTGTTCGTCAAAACTCCCAATACGACCTCAGAACAAGTCTTTCCTCTCAAGCAGACTGAAGTTAAAGCCAAAATAGCTGGCAATATCTCCCGCGTCGAAGTTGTTCAGAAGTTTGAAAATCCTTTTCCTGAATCTATAGAAGCTGTTTATATATTTCCTTTGCCCGACGAAGCGGCGGTGGACGATATGGAAATTAAAATAGGCTCACGCACTATTAAAGCTGATATCAAACTGCGCGAGGAAGCTTTGGAAATTTACGAACAAGCCAGAAAGCAAGGCAGGACTGCTGGTTTGTTGGAACAAGAACGATCCAATATTTTTACTCAGTCTCTCGCTAATATCAAACCGGGAGAAAAAATTGAAGTTACGATTCGCTACACCGAAAGTCTCAAGTTTGCCGGCGGCGATTATGAATTTGTGTTTCCAATGGTGGTAGGGCCGCGCTATATTTCGGGAAATACGATCCCCCCCAACCCCCCCTTAGCAAGGGGGGGCGATTCTCAATTCCCCCCCTTAGCAAGGGGGGGGCAGGGGGGGGTTAATACCGATGCCGATCGCATTAACCCGCCTGTTTTGCCTCCGGGAACGCGATCGGGTCACAATATCGCTGTTTCGGTAGAAATAGATGCCGGAGTTGCGATCGGCGATGTCCGCTCTACATCGCATCAAATTACAACTGACCGCAGCGGCAATATTGTACAAGTCCAATTAGCCAATTCTGACACAATTCCCAATAAAGATTTAATTCTGCGCTATCGAGTCGCGGGCGAAAATACTCGGGCAACTATTTTGACTCAATCGGACAAGCGGGGCGGTCATTTTGCTACTTATCTGATTCCGGCATTAAACTACAAAACTAATGAAATTGTACCCAAAGATGTCGTGTTTCTGATGGATACTTCCGGTTCTCAACAGGGCGAACCGCTGGCCAAATCTAAGGAGTTGATGCGCCGCTTCATTCAAGGGCTGAATCCCAACGATACTTTTACTATTATTGATTTTGCCAATACTGCGACAGCGCTTTCAACAACTCCTTTAGCAAATACTCCCGAAAATCGACAAAAAGCAATTAATTATATCGAAAAGTTGCAGGCTAACGGTGGCAGTGAATTGCTTAACGGCATTCAAACAGTGATGAATTTTCCGGCGGCGGCAAGGGGAAGGCTGCGGAGTATTGTATTAATTACTGACGGTTACATTGGTAATGAAAATGAAGTGCTGGCTCTGGTTCAGCGGAGTCTGAAACCGGGAAATCGACTTTATAGTTTTGGTGTCGGCGGTTCTGTGAATCGGTTTTTGATTAACCGTTTGGCGGAAGTGGGAAGAGGCACTTCTCAGGTAATTCGTCAAGATGAACCGTCGGCAGAAGCGGCAGAAAAGTTTTTTCGTGAAATTAATAGTCCGGTATTGACTAATATTCAAATTAGTTGGGAAGGAATGGGGGAAAAACCGCAGATTTATCCGATCGCACCCCCAGACTTGTTTGCGAGTGGGCCGCTGGTTTTGTTTGGCAAAAAGACCGATCGAGCCTCCGGCCAACTTCGCATCCGCGGCACTCTTGCGGGCGGCAAAGCTTACGAGCAAGTTTTACCTGTTAATTTTGCTCAATCCGGCGGGCGGCAGCGGGAGTCAACTTCAGTCGCAGCAGGCGCTACGGATTTTGGCAATCCGGCGGTAGCTCAACTTTGGGGGCGATCGCGCATTAAAGATTTAATGAATCAAATGTTTGGTGGTGAGACTAAATCTCTGGTGGAAGCTGTGACTAATACTGCTCTGACTTATCGCTTGCTGTCGGAATACACGGCTTTTGTGGCTGTGAGCGAAGAAGTGCGAGTCGAACCCGATGGAACTCGTCGTCGAGTGCAAGTGCCTGTGGAATTGCCGCAGGGTGTCAGCTATGAAGGTATTTTCCAATCGGAGGGAGCAGAGCCAACTAGAGGCGGCTCTCGCAGCCTTACCTCGAATCGCAACTCGGCACCGGTGAGTCCAGCTCCTGTGCCGCGGCAGCCCGGTTACGGTGAGTTGCAACCCCAGAAGCCTTTGGCTTCTCGCCTTCAAGTAGTTAGGGCCGAAGGGTTGGATGCCGGGGCACTCGCCGCTTTGACTCAATACCTGCAATCGGTTAATCTCCCGGCGGGGGTTAGCGGTGAAACGGTGTGGGAGTTATCGGTACAAGACGGCCGCGTTGCCCGAGTGGCGATCGACACTAAAACCTCAACGCTGCAAGCAACAGAGGCCGTAGAGGCTCTCAAGAGAGCCATGAGTTCCTGGCAACCTCCTGCTGGGTTCAAGGGCACGCTGCGCCTGAAGTTGCGAATTACGGTCGCTCCTTAAGCCAGGACTATCTATGTCACAAAACATTAACTTTTAATTCAAAAATACCGAAAGCGCGATCGCTACCGCGTGGAAGATATAAAATCTTTATTAAGAGATTGCCTTTGAACAGGAAGTCATGTTAATGAAATTTATACCGTTTGAGGCAAACGCTAAAACAGTTTCCTTTCTGAAACAGTTTCCTTTCTGAAAGAACATTAACAGTAAAGATTTCTGGATCGAAACCCCCCAATCATAGAAGGTATGATGCCCTATGGAAGTTAGTGAACTGCTAAACAATTACGAAAAAGGAGAAAGAGACTTTACTGGAGCCGACCTCAGCGGGAAAAACCTCAGCGGAGCAATCTTAATCGGAGTCAACCTTTCCCGAGCTAATCTTTCCGGGGCTAACCTCAGCAGGGCGTTTCTCACCAAAGCAACCCTCAAAGGTGCACTGCTGCACAGAACAAATCTGAGTTTTGCCAAAATGGGTGAAACCCAACTCTCAGGTGCAGATTTGACAAAAGCTAATTTGAGTGGAGCTTTTTTGGTAAAAGCAAAATTGCCGAGAGCAAAGTTAAGTGGCGCAACTTTAACTGGCGCCAACCTGCGCGGTGCTGTGTTGTGGAATGCCAATTTGTGCAGCGCCGACTTGCAATTAGTTAACTTGCTGGGCGCAAATCTGACGGCAGCTAATTTTAAGTGGGCCAACCTTTACGGTGCAAAGCTCAATAGTGCAAAACTTTTTGGAGCTCAATTAACCGGAGTCAGTTTGCGGCGAGCGCAGTTGACAGGGGTGAATCTCTGCGGTGTAGATTTGAGCGGCGTCAACGTGAGTGAAGCTAAACTAATGGGAGCTAATTTGGAAGGCTCGAATTTGGCGGGGGCGAATTTCAGTGCGGCTCAGTTGCGTGGGGTGAAGTTGGCGGGTGCAAACTTAACCGGGGCTAAGTTGAGGGGAAGTTGTTTGAGAGGGGCAAATCTGAATTGGGCAAAGTTGTGTCAAGCAGATTTGATGGCAGCCGATTTGAGTGAGGCGACGTTAATAGGAGCTAATTTAGATAATGCTTTGTTGGCGGGCGCTATTTTGCCGGAATCTACTAGGCGCTATTTTTCCTTAGCTGGGGCTGGCAGAGTCAATTCTTGGGATGTTACGGAAATTAAAAATGGGTAATGGGAAAGGGGGAATTTGGAAGTGGAGAATTGGTAATTGCGTATCTGAATTGGATTTTTGGGCGGGCATCCCGCCCAACCCCTACTCCCCACCATAATTTCCTCCAACTTGACTGTAAAATTTAGATGCGACACGATCGATTAAATCCGGTAACTAAAATTATTAAAAGTGGTACATATCCGCGCCTGACAAGGCATTGCCCTGTAGCTACAAAGAATTACGCTCAAGGTTTTCTGTTGAAATCAATTCTTTAATCTCAAATCTAAAATCGTTATGACTGTTAATTTTGGGGTGGTGCTGGTAACTGCGGCATCGGAGGCGGAGGCGGAGAATCTCGCTAAATCTCTAGTTGAACACAAGCTGGCTGCTTGTGTGAGTTTGTCGCCAATTCGCTCTATTTATACTTGGCAAGGCGAGATTCATGCCGAGTCAGAGTGGCAGTTGGTGATTAAAACTGATATGGCTAAATTTGAGGCTTTAAAAACAAAAGTTCAGGAACTCCATTCCTATGAAGTTCCCGAAATTATTGCTATTCCTATTATCGCTGGCAGTGATGCTTATCTCAATTGGCTGGGAAAATCTTTAAGTTTGTAGTCAAGACTTTAGTCCTAAAGTGTCAAATGAAGAGGGACGAAAGTCCCTACTACAAATGGCCAGAAACCTAGGAATTATGACTGGTAGGGCCAATGACGCCGATTTTGTGGCGAAAACTTAGTTCGCCGCCGAACCAGCCTGTAATGCCCAGCAAGGTTGCAACGACGATCGATATTGCTAAACCTGTATATACGATCGGCTCAGCCGGATTTCCTTGGCGCAACACCAGGTTAATCAGGGTAAGTACCATAACCGCCACATTGCCGCCCATGTGTAACCAACCGGCACTGCGCTCGCGCACTCTTTTAACTTTGAAAAAATCTAAAAAGCCCGTGATTGCTGCCAAAATCCCCGCAGCAAAACCGACACCCATCAGCCAAACCGAAGCTCTCGCCCAAAACGGATCGCTTGTGAGCCAATAACCGACGTCCGTACCCGCGGCTCCTACTAAAAAGGCTACCGGAAAGATGACGATGATGGGGTGGATGGGATGGCCTGCAACTGAAAGCGTACTCGTAATGCCGGCGTCGCGATACTCTGTATCGAGACTTTCGAGAATCGGCGGAAGATTGGGATAGGGCGTACTATTTCTGGGATTTGTTTCCATGATTTCTACGATAACTTTTGTACAACAAAGCCGTTTTTATTGGATTGAACTTAATCCCAAATCCGCTCGCCATTTTCGTCAACGCGGGCCTGGCGAATTACGTCGGAAATTTCATCGGCGTCTTTGACGTGGTGCAGGGCTTTCTTTTCCCCATCGGCTTCTTCTACCATCACATAAGTTGGAACTGTAACAACATCGCCCGTGATGTCTGGCACGTGGTCTACCGCTAGTTGCTGGGCTTTTTCTTCGAGGGTTTGCGGTTCGTCGGAAATGCGATCGCCCGGATTGACCGTGCGCTCCATATCTTTGCCTGGTTTGTCGATACTCATAAAAACCTCTCTCGTATTTCTAATTTTTTGCTGACTCTAATTCCTACTATTGAACGAAAAATCTCCCTGCACAAACATCTCCCGAGGGGTGGAAGTTTTAGCTATGCCGATCGCAGGCAGCCTCTTCCTGTAGGTAGAGGTTTTTCGATTGGTTCCAAAAAAACCTAAGCTAAAATCTAAGCATGATATTTTCCTTCCCTTTGAGTTGCCCATGAAAAGTTACGATTGGATTGTTGTCGGCGGTGGCATTACAGGTGCATCACTGAGTTACGAACTGGCCAAAAAAGGTTTTGCTGTGCTGCTTTTGGAACGAGATGGTACCCTGCAAAATGCTACTCGTTTTAGTTATGGCGGCTTGGCTTATTGGTCGGGAACGACTGATTTAACTCGCCAATTGTGTCGGGAAGGTATCGAACGCCACCGCCATTTATCGGCGGAATTAGAGGCTGATACTGAGTTTCGCGAGTTGGATTTGTTGCTGACAATTGATGCGGGCAGTGATGCCGGAAAAGTGGCGTCTAATTACGCGCATTTTGCGATTGTTCCGCAGCTTTTGAGTGGTGCAGAAGCTGGCGAGTTGGAACCTTTGCTGAATAAAAGTGCGATCGCCGGAGCTCTGACTGTGCGTCACGGTCACATTTCGCCGACAGCCACAAATAAAGCTTATTGTCAAGGGTTTCTACGGTTGGGAGGAACGATAGAATTTGCTGAAGTAATTGGGTTTATAGAAGAGGGAAATCGGATTTCGGGAGTCAAAACGGCGCAGGGAATTTATCGTTGTGAAAATGCTGTGGTTTGTGCTGGAGGTTGGAGTCGGAGTTTGCTGAAAGCCGCTGGTGTTTCTGTGGGAGTTTATTTTACTCGCACTGAGATTTTGGAAACTGCACCTGTGGATTTGAAACTCAGGACTTTGGTGATGCCTGCGGTATTAAAACGTTTTGAATTGGAAGCTGAATCGAGTAGAATTGAGGTAGATTTTCTTTGGGATGAACCGGGTAAAGAGTTAAAGCCGCCGATTTTAGATTCGGGTGCAATTGGGTTTAAGGATGGGAGTTTGCGGATCGGGCAATTGTCGCGCACTTTGAGCGATTTGAATGCTAAAGTCGATCGCGAAACCAGCGAAACCGCAATTCGTGCAGGAATCGGCAAGGTTTTGCCTGATTTGGCAGGTTTACCTGCAACTTGGCACGAGTGTAGTGTGGCATTCAGCGCTGATAATTTGCCCGTAGTGGGGCCGATTGCCGATCGCCCTGGATTGCACGTTTTTTCGGGTCTCAGCAATCCTTTGGTGATTGTACCTGCTTTGGCTGAGCGATTTGCGAATGCGGCGGGCGGAGAAGAAGATAGGGCGATCGCGCTTTTATCTCCCAGTCGATTTGCTTCAAAATAACTAATGTTAACAGTTAACAGCTAACAGTTAACACAAAAAGGCAGCGCGACAATAAATGTAGTACCTTTGTCGATCGCACTTTCCACACTTATTGTACCGCCGTGCAGGTCAACTATGTGTTTGACAATGCAGAGTCCCAAACCCGATCCTTTAATGTTGCCTACATTAGCACCCCGTTCAAACTGCTGAAATAGTTTTTCTTGATATTCCGGTGTCATCCCAATTCCCTCATCTCGAACGCACAAAATTATTTGTTGGTTTTCGCAGCTTAAGTCTAAACTGACCTTGCCGCCGTTTGGAGAATATTTAATTGCGTTTGAAAGTAAATTAGTCAGAAGGTGGTGCAGTAGTTTTGCATCAAGATTGGCGTGCAGCGGATTTGTGTGACTGCGGAAATGTACTAGGTGTTTGTCGGTGACGATAGGTTGCAGTTCTTCTAAAATAGAATTGCATAAATCCGTCGCATTAATCGGATTTAAATTTAAGGAAATTTTGCCTAATTCTGCTTTGCTAAGCATTAAAATATCTTCCAGCAAACCACTCATATTACTGACGGCTTTTTTAATGCGATCGACATTTTTATTGCTAGTTCCGGGGGTTCTATGCGAGTCGCTATCTTCTAACATTTCCGCCGATAACTGTATGGTTGTTAAAGGAGTGTTTAAATCGTGGTAAGCCATAGAAATAAAGCGCGATCTATTTTCGCTTTTTTCTGCTGCTAATGCCATTAATTTTTTCAGACCAACTGCTTCTTGATGTTTGCTCAGTGCTATCTTGATAGTGGCGTGCAATTCTCTTTCTTTAAAAGGTTTGAGCAGGTAGCCGTAAGAACCAGTATTTTCGGCTCGCTGCAAAGTTGCGTCGTCGGCATACGCAGTTGTATAGATAATTGGTATATCTAATTCTTGATTAATTATTGCTGCTGTTTCTATGCCGTCAATGTCGCCTTTGATAACTATATCCATTAAAATTAAATTGGGCCTTAGTTCGTGGGCGCGCTGGATGGCATCCGCTCCTGAAGAAACGATATCGGCGATTTGATATCCCAATTTTTCTAATTTTGGGGATAAATTTTTAGCAATTAACAGTTCGTCTTCGACAATCAAAATATTAATTGATTTTTCGGCCAGACTCATATTCTTACAATCTTTGAAAGTAGTTTAACTCGTTAAATTTTAAGTGAAAAGATGTACCCAATTCTCTGGAAATTTCGATCGTTCCTTCTAACTGCTCGGTTAAAGTGCAGACCACTTGAAACCCCATCGAGTGAGTTTTCCGAAAATCTAAGTTTTGAGGAAAGCCAATGCCGTTGTCCTTAACGAAGAGGTTAATTTCTTTATCGCCCGTTTGATAGCATTCTACACTAATTGTACCAGTTGTGCCATCAGGAAAAGCGTGTTTCAGGGTATTTGAAACCAATTCATTGGCAATTAAACCGCAGGGAGTAGCGGTTTCAAGATTTAGGGAAATGGGCTCAGCTAATACCTGCAACTGAATTCGGTTGTTGCTAATATTGTAAGAGTGAAACAAGTTACTTACCAAATCTTCGAGATATTCCCCAAAATTTATTTGCGCTAGGTTAGTCGAGCGGTACAGTTTTTCGTGAATCAGAGCCATAGAATAAAGGCGATTCTGACTTTCTTCAAACATTTTGCTCACTTGTGGATCGGCAACTGTGTTCGATTGCAATTCTAACAGACTGGCAACTACGCAGAGGTTGTTTTTGACGCGGTGGTGAATTTCTTTGAGCAAAATTTCTTTTTCTTTGAGGGAGTTTTTCAAATTTGCTTCCGCTTGTTTGCGATCGCTCAGTTCAGCTTGCAGTTGCTGGTAAAGTAGAGATTGCTGAATGGCGATCGCCAATTGATTCACCAACTGCTGAAATAAATTGATTTCCGATTCTTGCCAATCACGAGGGCGATCGCATTGGTGGGCAATCAGCAATCCCCAAAGCTGGCTGTGCTGAATAATCGGCACTACTAACTTTGCCCTAACTTGAATTTGTTTCATAAACTCAATCACACAAGGTGTAATACAGGGGTCATCTAGTTCGGAGATCGCAGAAATTCGCCCTTGCAAATAAAGCTGATAACTTTGAGCCGGAAAAACCTCTTCGCCAAAATATCTATTTACGAGTTGGCTGCATCCTTCTGCCACGGCTTCAGCAATGACTCGCCCGCCCCTTTTGGGTAAAAGTTGATAAACCAAAACTCGATCGGCTAATAATACTTGCTGGAGTTCCGCAACCGTGGTGTTGAGAATTTCCTCTAATTGCAAAGACTGGCGGACACGACGGGCGATCGCCTCCACAAGCCGTTCTTGCTCGAACTGCTGCCCCCTAGCGAGTTCGGCGTATTTAGAATTGCTGATATCAGCGGCATAACCAATAATTTCGATCGGAATGCCCATGCTGTCAACCAATAGTTTGAGTTCCGTCCTTAGCCAACGGTAAATTCCGTCTTGGTGTAGAAAACGGTACTCGCAAATGCAATTTTTTTCTGCGGACAAATCCGAAAAATTTACTAGAAATTGTGGCCGATCTTCCGGGTGAATCCTGCTAGACCAAAATTTACAATTTGCTAACAATTCTTGGGGGTCGTAGCCAACGATTGCCTGAACGTTGTCGCTGATGTAAGTAGTACAAAAATCCCCCATCGGTGCGGCTGTAAAAATTACCGCCGGATTAGAACCCAGTAAAAATTGCAGGCGTTCTTTTAACTGCTGAAATTCCATTTCTGCTCGCTTACGATAACTGATATCTTCGATCGCCCCCATGCTGTAGAGAGGAATGCCCTCGCGATCGCGGATCAGCGTCACCGTCAAGTTTGCCCACATCAGGTCGCCATTCTTCTTAATCAAGCGTTTTTCCCTTTGGAAGCGAGAAATCTTGCCCTCGACCAACAGCTTGACTTGCTCCACATCTGCTTGTAAATCTTCTGGATGCGTGAGTTCCGTAAAAGTCATGGTAGCCAACTCCGAATCGCTGTAGCCCAACATCTGGCGGTGAGCTTCATTCACTTTGATCGTGCGGTAGTCGCGCACGCTTGCCAAACCAAGCGCGATCGGAGCATCGTCAAATAAGTTGCGAAACTTTTCCTCGCTCTTTTGCAGTGCAGCTTCTGCGCGTTTGCGAGCGGTAATGTCTCGGGCGACCCACATCACCCGATCGAGCTCCAGCGGCGAAATACTGGCATCAAACCAAAATAATTTGCAGCCAATTTCCATGCTGTATTCAATTCTGTGGGTTTGCCCAGATGCTAAGGTTTGGCGAATGTGGGTCAGGGCAAAATTAGCTTCCGCTTCTGGGAAGATTTCGGCGACGGTTTTGCCCAGCACTTCAGGAGCCGGTTTGTACAGCAGTTCGGGAGCCGTGGGGGCGATTTTGAGGTAGCGCCCGCTTGCGTCGAAAACCAGCACGATATCCGTCATGGCGTTAAACAGCGCTAGCAGTTCGGCTTCGGAGTTTTGGAGTTTTTCTTCGGTCAATTTGCGATCGGTAATGTCGGTGTCAGTGCCAGTCAGGCGGAAGGCCTTGCCAGAAGCCGATCGGATCGCGCTGCCGCGGGCAAGTATCCAGCAAATGCTGCCGTCTTTACGCAGCATCCGGTGTTCTATTTCATAAATTTCTGTCAAACCCTTTAGATAAGCATTTACTGCTTCGGCGACTGCAACTCGATCGTCGGGATGAACATGAGACGCCCAATTTTCCATGCGGTTGGGAATCTCTGCGTCCTGATAGCCCAACAAAGCTTTCAAAGACGGAGCAATGTAGATTTCGCCGGTTTCCAAATTCCAGTCCCAAACCCCCACTTTGCCGGCCGATACTGCCATTTCGTACCATTGTGTCCGCTGCTGCACTCGCAGTTCTAACTCTGCATTGAGCTGCTGCAAAGCGATTTCTGCTTGTTTGCGATCCGTGACATCCCGGCCTGCTGCTTGATACTCGACGATTTGTCCCCTCTCGTCAAATATCGCCCGATTAATCCACTGCTGCCAGCGAATTTCCCCGCTCGGCAAAATTACTCGGTGTTCGCAGGTAAAAATAGGGTTGTCGAGAGACACAGAAGTATATTGCTGTTGAAAAATTTCTCGGTCTGCTTCTGGCAGCAGCGACATGAAGCATTTGCCGAGTAAGTCGAACGGCTGCAAGCCGAAATAACGGCAGTAAGCTTGATTGACAAAAGTTATTTTACCGTCTGGGAGGTAGCGGCAAATCAGTTCGGTTTGGTCTTCCACAATCGCCAGGTAGCGCGCCTCGCTCTGTCGCATGGCATTTTCGGCATTTTGGCGATCGCTGACTTTTTCTAGTTCACAATTGCCCTCTAACAGTTCGCATCGTTCCTGGAGTTTTGCTACTTCTTGATTCAGTGCCTCGATCCAGCTATACATTGCTGGGCGAATCCTTGTTTCGCTGACTATACCTACTGGCTGACCCCGTTCATCTACAATTGGCAAGCAATCGAGCGAGTATTGACAAAATAGCTTGAATGCTGTAGTAATATCTCTAAATTCTGATTCTTGTAAGACAATTAAATTCCGCGTCATTGCGTCGGCAACTTTCATGCCTTGCCATCCGTATTCGGCCGCGGCTAAGTTCAGCACATCTTCCGGGCTTAGCAGTCCGACTAGCTGATTTTCATCGACAACTAAGACGCAACTAAGAGATGCTTTTACAGTTTCGTTTGAGTCGGGAAATGCAGGTGAATTAGGCAGTGGGCAAGGGTTGCTCGTCTGACGCATCAGGGCGATCGCCTCTGCGAGCGAAGTCGAGGGCCCAACCGTGGCAGGGTGGCGATCGACAGCTTCGTCGGGCGATCGTAGATTTGCCGACAAATTAGCAAGTTCCATTAGTCTCGATCAAAAAGTATTGCTAATTAACTTTAGCAATACTTTTAGTCATCAGCCAAATGACTGATGACTGATGAGCTGCCTGATTTTCGGCCAAGGAGAATATAAGTTTTCATTCCCCCTTTGCCTTTAACTTCAATCATTCCTCGCTCTTGAAACAAATATTTATTTTCCAAGAATTTATAAGTAGTTTCGCTCACTTGAATCCGCCAAGGCAAACCCTGAGATTCCATGCGGGAAGCAATATTTACCGTGTCGCCCCATAGATCGTAAATAAACTTCTTTATACCGATTACTCCGGCAACAACCGGGCCGCTGTGAATGCCGATGCGGATGCTAAAATATTTATTATTGTTAGCATTAAATCGGGCTATTTCTGCTTGCATATCTAAGGCAAATTGGGCGATCGCTTCTGCGTGGTCTGCCCTAGGTTCAGGCAGTCCTCCAACCGCCATGTATGCGTCGCCGATGGTCTTGATTTTCTCTAAACCGTGCCGTTCGCACAAAAGGTCGAATCCTGAGAAAATCTTATTTAGGAGATCCACAAGTTCGATCGGATTCATGACAGCAGACAAAGCAGTAAACCCTACAATGTCGGCGAACAAAACAGTCACTTCCGGGAAGTATTCGGCAATAGTAGTTTCGTTTTGCTTGAGGCGTTCTGCTATTGCCTTGGGCAAGATATTTAACAGCAGCTTTTCTGATTTTTCTTGTTCTTCCTGCAGGGCATCTTCTGCTTGCTTGCGTTCCGTAATGTCGTGGTAACTCCAGACTCTGCCGATAATTGTATCTCCCAGCCGCTGCGGTTGCGAATAGCGTTCAAAAAATCTGCCATCTTTAAATTCCAACAAGTCGTAACTTTCGGCTTCTGGCTGCTCGTAAAGCGATTGTATTCTCTCTTGAAATGCTTGGGGGTCTTTGAGTTGGTTCAGGACAAAGGCGATCGTTGTGGCGTCGTCTCGCAGTGCCATCACTTCATTAGGTATGCCCCACATTTCCACAAATTGTCTATTGAAAGTGACGATTTTTCCGCTCCTGTCCATCGCTAAAATACCGTCCGCAGTAGAATCAAAAGTTGCGAGCAGCAGGGACACAGATTTTGCTAGGGCGTCTTCGGCCATTTTCCGAGCAGTAATGTCTCGCAAAATAGCGCGAATCGCTACTAGCGAACCTGCCGCAAATTTACAGCTTATACTGCCTTCAAGCAAAATTTTTTCCTGATATTTAGTAACAAATGTTAGTTCAATAGAGTCGGGATATAATGTATTTTCATTTAGATTCTTTTTGGTAATAGCTTGATACAATATATCCAGAGACTCTGGGGAACTGCTCGGATGAATAATATCAAAAACAGTCATTTGAGCAATTTCTGCTTCGGTGTAGCCCAGAGTTTCCCGCCAAGCCCGATTGACATACAAAAAATGACCGTCAGCTCCAATACTTTGAATTAAGTCAGTAGCATTTTCAAATAAGTCTCGGAGTTGTTCTTCGCTTTCCCGCAAAGCTATTTCCGCTTGTTTGCGCTTGATAAATTGACCGAGTTGGCTGCCGATGGTGGCCATTATCTGGAGCAATTCTTCATCAAAACACTGCACTTCGCGGCTGAAAAAAATCATCACACCCAACACAGACTTTGCAGAATTTTCAGGGTCGTAGTCGCCCAAAATTGGAAAACCAAAAGCTCCGTGCAGTCCTTCTTCAGCAGCGATTTCGCGGCGCATACAACTGTCGCTTTTTGTGACATCGGCAATCCACTGAGAGGAACCGCTGGCCCAAACAAAACCGGGTAATCCTTCGCCAAACGCACAAGTCATTTGTTCGGTAAATTCGGCAAATTTGGGGATAGAAACTGAGCGTTTTGTCCAACTGGCGACGCAGCGAAGCAAATTGGGGTCGGAAACCGCAGTTATTTTCTTAGTTTCTGACAGCAGTTTTTCCCCAGCTTCTGGCATCCAAAGTTCGGCAGTATCCCATCCCAAGCTATCGCAAATTACGGGGAGAATTGCTGCTATAGCTTTTTTGATTGTTTCGGATGCCGACAGGATGCGAGTGGTGACGTACTGAGTTATTTGTCGCTTGCGGGCGCGCTGTCTGTCTGTGACATCGCGGCCGATGTACACGAAATCTTGAACGGCGGGCCCAGAGCCAGAAATAGCTTTAACATCAGTCGAAATCGCCGTACAGGAAAACGAAACTGTGAGCTTTTCTCCGGTTTTTGCCGTGCAAATTACTTCGGCGTTAGTTTGAGATTGTTGAGGCCCCTCTTGGCTGACTGCTTGCACAGAGGAGCCAAAAGCAGCAAGAGCGTCTATTTGCTGGCCTACTAATTCTGATTCGCTGTAACCGAACAAATCTTGAGCCGCTTGATTGACTTTTTTAATCTTTCCCGAGGCTGTTGTTACCAACAAAACTTCGGCCATTGAAGTAATAATTTTTTCAACATAATTATTAGTAGTGGCTAACGTACTCAATAAAATATCCATTTCATTAGTAGCTTGCACTAGAGTTTGTTCTAAAGCCATCCTGTCGGTTACGTCTTGAAAAAATATAATTAATATCGGATAATTATCGTCCTTGGTAAACTCGACGATATACATATCAAAATAAAGCCGCGATCCATTTTCTAATAGCCTCGTGATTGCTTTTAATTCAAAGTGTGGCAAACGTCTTTCAAAAATATCGATTAAAATTTCTTCAGTTCCTACTAATTCGGGAAAGGGAATGCGGACATCGTTGCCGGCGACTACTTCCTCAGGACAGTCGCCAAACCGCTGCACTTTGATAGAGGTTTCTTGGATTAAAAAGTCTTTATCCAGTGCTAGGTACTCCAAGTGGGGGGGGACTAACAGCTTTTTTAACAGGGTTTCCATGTTGAATTTTTAGTAGTGAATGCGCCCTCTGTAGCGCACTATCTAAAATTAATCTATTTATCTGTGTTGGTAAAATGGAATTCTGACTATAAAAGTAGTGCCTAACCCTGTCTCGCTGGAAAATTCGATTTGACCTCCGTGCAAGTCTACACACTGCTTGACTATGGATAAACCCAGTCCTGTACCGGGTATTTTTCCGACATTTTTGGCTCGATAATAAGATTCAAACAGTTGTTCTTGGTCTTCTAGAGGAATGCCAATGCCTGCGTCTTTAATTTTAAATGTAGCTTCTTCATTATTCTGACACTTTAATTCAAAATAAATATTGCTGTCGATCGGCGAATATTTAACAGCATTTGACAGCAAATTTGTCAAGATGTGCCGCAGCAATTTTGGATCTAGTGCGGGCAACTGTTGCGTTTCCTGCGAGTCGGTATCATTTTGTTTCGCGGGCGTAACTAATTCTTGATAAATAAAGTTAATTGTATGATTTTTTCCATAACTAATTTTAATTGATTCTACTAACTCACTGCAAAAGTTTTTTAAGTCAACTGGTGCGGGATAGAATTCGAGTTTTCCGGCTTCGGCGCTGCTGAGCAACCGCACCTCATCTAATAGCTGAGCCATTTGTTGAGATGCTGATTTAACGTGTTGCAGGTATTTTTGTTTTTCCGCGTGGGTGATTTCGTCGCCGTAGTCTTGGAGGATTTTAGTAGCAAATAATACTGTACTTAAAGGATTGCCGAATTCGTGAGCAATCATCGAGAAAAAACGAGATTTTACGTGTCTGAGTTCTTGCTCTTTTTCCAAAGAGCAGCGAATTTCTATTTCTTGTTGTTTGCGTTCTGTGATGTCCCTGCCTATATAAATGAAATCGTAAAGTCCCTCTAATTCTGTCTGAATTGGCGAACAGGAAAATTCTACCCAAATTTCTTCTCCTGCTTTAGTAGTGCAGACTATTTGTAGTTCTCTACGCAGCTCTTTCTGAGACAAAATATAGCTGTGGCGACCTTGGCAAATTAAGGGGTCTTCGAGTAATATTAAAGACAGGGGGCGGCCGATCAATTCTGCTTCGCTATACCCAAATAACCATTGGGCAGATTGATTGATTGTTTTGATAGTTCCTAAGGTTGTTGTCACCAACAAAGCATCGCCCATCGAACGAATAACTTTATCTATATAATCTTTAGAAGCCGCTAAGGCGCTCACCAAAAGATTAGCTTCATTCGCGCTCTGAACCAACGATTGCTTCATCACCATCTTTTCGGTGGTATCTTCAATCAAAATTAGCAATGTACTTGGCACATCTTCTTGTTCCTCTTCATGTTTGATAGCCAACATATCAAAGTATAAAGGGCGGTTTTGGTCCGCAAACCGAGCTATACCTTTGACTTCAAAACCCGGTAGCCGTCCCATAATGATAGACATGAGGATATTTTCAATGCCAATCAGTTCGGGAAAACTCATGCGAGCATCTGCACCGGGTATCGCGTCGCCCGGAGTATCGGCATAATGCTGCACTTTGGCGGAGGTTTCCTGAATGATGAAATGGTGATTTACTACAAAATACTCTATTTGTCGCGGGTTCAATAACTTTCTGAAAAGGGGGTTCATACTGGTTCTATCATTGTGTAAGCTAGTTTAGAGAAAATTTCGTCCACGTCTTTGCCTGTTTTAGCAGATGTCGTGTAAACTGCTATTACTTTGTCTTGACATATCGAATGGGATATTTCCACTAGCAGCGCTAATTTTTCCTCGTCAATCAAGTCTACTTTGTTCAAAGCGACGATAATTGAACCTTTAGGATTGACTGAAGAAAAAAGCTGAATGTGTTCGGAGATTCGCTCAACAGTTTCGTATCGGCTGACATCGGCAACGATTAAAACACCGCTAGCTCCCTGCAAGTAAGTCGGTGCTATTCCTTTGAATTTTGTAT
The DNA here is from genome assembly GCF_036705385.1 of Microcoleus sp. B3-A4. Lineage (NCBI taxonomy): Bacteria > Bacillati > Cyanobacteriota > Cyanophyceae > Oscillatoriales > Microcoleaceae > Microcoleus > Microcoleus sp. B3-A4. Next base: position 47,046 of record NZ_JAUBUI010000014.1, read on the forward strand.
GCCCTTCTAAGTCCCAAATCAGCAACTTTGCAGTCACGTTTTCCCGCTGTTTTACCCCTTCTAATTCTACGATTTTGCTGGAAATTTTTACTCCCACGGTGGAGAGGTATTGGTCGCTGAATTGCCGATCGACAAAACGGCGGATCAGGCTGGTTTTGCCCACGCCAAAATCGCCGATCATACACATTTTTTTAGATATAGTAACTGACATAATTATTTACTGTTTATGGTCTTAGTTATTGGTTCAAATAGCACGCACCTGCTTAAAATTCGCGGTTGATTGGGTTCCACGTCGGCAGGAGGATTGGGGATGCCAACCGTTTGGAGGCGCTTCGGATCAGCACCTTGCCGCACTAAAGCATCTCGCACTGCTGCGGCACGCCTGAGCGACAACTGTTGATTTGTAGCAAGTTCTCCACTTCGATCGCTGTGCCCAATTATCTTAATCTGTTTTTGAGGATATTGATCCATGAATTTTTTGACACTGGCAATGATTTCTTCATCTGTTGAGTCTAATTTTGTTGTTCCTTGCTCGAAGTAGATGCGGGTTGTAATCTTCAGCGGCTCTAATTTAATCGTACTGATGACCGACTGAACACCGGGAATTTGCTTCAGGGACTGAGCTATTTTCTGTGCCTCTGCACCGTCTCTAACTCGGCCTTCTACTGTAAGTTTGCGATCGCCATACCGCGTAGAAATAGAAACGCCCTCTTTCTGATTCAAAACGGCGGTAATCCGCTGCACCTCAGCCGCCGTTAAAACTGGATCTGGGGGGACATCTACAGCTATAATTCTATTATCTAATTGCAATTTCGGTGCAGTTGATGCGGCTATTTTTTCGGCTTGTGCCCGCAATTCTTGATTTGGCAACTTTCCGGTTAGCTTTAAAGTTTTGCCATCCACTGCCACATCTAAGCGGTAAACTGCTAATTCGGGAGTGGAGGCTAAAGCTGCGATGGCATTTGTTTCGAGGCGGCGCTCAACACTGCTGCGGTACTGATAAATTCCCCAAGGTACTAAGATTAAGCTCAAGGCGACTAAACTGATAGCCGCTAGAGCGATCGGGGGTTTTGTTGATTTTTGCGTTGGCAGGGGTTCAAATAAAGTTTTTATCGACGGGTGCAGCGACTCCGGTATAGTATCCGGATCGCCGTTAAACTCGTGAATTACTTGAGCATAATTAAGAATGAGATTACTAACGGTTTCTCGTATTTTCTGGATGAAAGAGTCGGGCGGTTCTCCTTTAATCACGACTGCCATGTAGCAATATCCCGCTACTTCTAGCAGAATTTTTGAGTCGCCGTATTCAATTTGATTTAGTTCGGAAGATTCTCCCGGCTGCACGATGCACTCGTTAACAAAGCTGCGAATAGCTGTGAGCATTCCTGCTACCATTTCTGATTCTAACTGGTAGCTTTCTGAGTTTTGAACTTCGGAAATTATTAAGCCTGATGCTTTGTGAATTAAGAATGCTGCTTGGACGGTGAAGGGTACTGATTCTTGGAGGATTAATTCCGCTTCGGAGACTCCTTGTACTTTGGAGCGAATTTTTCTCTGGAATCCTTCGACGCTGATGGCATTGGACACTTTTTCATTGATTGTCTTGATAGCTTCTGCCATGTATCGGGAAATTGTACTGCCAATTACGGGATAGAGCGCATCCACCATAGAGTCGCGTTCGAGTTTTATTTGGGCTGTAATTGCTTTGCCCATTTCCGGTGCGATCGCCTGGGCGATCGACTCTTGGTCGAGGCGAATTTGCTCTTTAATTGCCAGACCGATTTCTGGGGCGATCGCGTTAGCAATATCCGCTGGCGAATTCACTATTTGTTGAGCAAGTGCGTCGGGAAGCAGCTCAGCTATTGCCGCACTCATTGCCGACTTGTTTTCGTGAGTTTTTGCCCTAATCACTTCGTCAATAATTGGGACGATCGCCTTGACAACTTCTTCTCTGGAATCGGCAATTTTGCGGCTGAGAATTTCTGCGATCCAAGGCAGCATCAACTCAATCAACTCTTGGGGCTCGTAGATTTGGTGCTCCAATTTTTCTAATTTATCGTCGATTGTGGCCATCAGGTGGCGCACCCCCGGCAAATCGTTTTCTGCCAGCAGACTTTTCACTTGCTCGATATCGGAGATTTGCGAGCCAAACATCAGATTTTGCAGCCTTTCCATCGCGCTGTCGGCTTCATTTAAGTCCTGTTTAATTTGGCCTAATATTTCTCCTGGCTGCGATATCGGTGTCGGCTGTTCTACCAAGTTTGGCATCGATTGAAGCGAAGCAACCACCGGATCTAAATATGCAGTTTCGGGTGGCTCTGAGACTGGGGAAACTATGGGATTATCGGGAATTTCCGAGGATTTTGACTCGGTTTCGGGAGGGGAAACATCCTGTAAATGCCGATCGAACCCGTGGGATTTTTGAGCCTGTACTTCCTGTAGAGAATCTTTCATTGTCAAGTTAGACAACTCTTCGACAGGCTTTGATTCATCCAAATCCGGCTGGACGCTCGCGGAAACATCTATAGTTTTAGCTGAGGAATAGCCTTTTTCCAGTTCTGAAGTGTTGAGTTTGTGAGTAGCGAATAGCAAACTTTTGAACTCGTCTGCAACAGGTGGGGAATCGCCAGACTCCGGTTGGCCAGGGCCAGTTTCGGACACACTCGCTGCAACTTCCTCTGGCGCTTGCTCAGAAATACCTAACAAATCCATCAACCCGCCGAGGGCCCCAGCTTGATTATTTTCGTCGCTGCTGTCATCTTCGGGATCTGCATTTTGCTGGTTGGAACCAGCAATAATTTTGAGATCCACTAAAAGATTCAGCAAGGGTTCTAGCTGGGTTGCTGCATCGGCAGCAGACTCGTCAGGTTGAGAAACAAAACCCTCTAACTCATTTTCGTCAGCCGGATTTTCTTTCGGTAAAGCCATGCGTTATTATTATCCGTTATGGTGGCGCTCCGGCAACAGAAATTCGGTATTTAACTTATTATCCGCAACGCCTTTAAGTTCGGGTACAAATTCTGTTCCTTTGAGCCTCATGCCGAGTTCAAACAGAATTTCTGCCATGTCGTCTCTAGAAACTTTAACATCTCTGAGCATAGAAAAGCGGCGGTCGAGCTCTTCAAAAACCTGTGTTTTCAAAGTGCGGGTTTCTTCAGATAGTCGATCTCTGGTTTTGGAGAGTTCGTCGCGAAGCGAATTGGTTTGATTGTCTATAGCCTCGTCGAGGGCTTCCATGCTGCTGGAGAATTTGCGGTTAACGCGATCGACTTGCTGACGGATGTCTGCGCTTTCTTCTTGGGTGTTTGAGGTGAGCGATTTAACTTTCTTTTCTAACGAATCAACTGCAGCCTTAATTTCTCCTGAAAGAACTGTTTTTACTTGTTCGATGCGAGTTTGCATATCTTGCTGCATCATCGACAAGTCGGAATCTATTTTATCGAAGCGATTGTCGTATTCTCTAAGCTGCGCTCCAAAAATTATATCGCGAATCTGGTCAATATTTCCCAGCCGTTCGCGCATTTCTTCTTTAGTTATTTCGGGCATACTTGTACCTGGAATCTCCGGAGATTGTAAGTTTAAGAACTGTGCTAGTGATTTACTACCGTTGTTGGTGGCACTAGCTTTTTTGAGTGGGCGGGGTTTTATTTTTTTGAACTCTCACTCCTGCGTCGGGGATGGGATTTTTTAGAGTCTTGACTCTAAATATCCTGAGATTCAAATTTTTGAGCCTGGTCTTGTCACCAAAAATGGCGGTTGGCTATCCTTGGCTTGCAGCAAGCTCAGAGAAGCGTAGATTTGCTGCTATACAGGACAGCGGGGTAGGTTTTAATGTCTTGTACGGACATCTTCAATGATATCGCATCTTGACAGTGCCTCATACCACAGCGCTTGATCCCCGGCAAAAAGCAGGGAGTGCTCCAGGTGCCATTATATATAATATATAACTCAAAAGCTGCACCGCTCGCCGATCAACTCCCAGGGATGTAGCCTTTGAGCAGAAAGCACTTATACAGCCCAACTCTGCCCCTCTGTGCCCCTCGAAGCCTCTTCTCCTGCGATCGCCCTATAAAAATTCGTAGGGCCCGATCGACAGCGATCAGACCCAATAATATGAGAGCTTTGTTTTTTCTAACAAACTAGATGTGTTTCCGGTTGAGAACTGTTACTTACTAGGGTTTACAACTTGTGCAGCTTTACTTTTAATCCGCAACCACAACTAAGTCTTACTTGACTGCGGTTTGGCTTGACTGCTCGATCGGCAGTTCGCCACTATTCCAAGTTGTGTTCGGTTAATTTCTGCTGCGCCTGGGAATCTAGACCGGAGACACCATGTCTATATCCTCGAACTTTCTTTCTAAATATAGCGACCTCCTTTCTCTTCCTGTCCCGGTGTCTATTATTAAGTTAGCATGGCCTTTCGGAGGAGTAAAGCACTATTTGCAAAACTTGATAGGTCTTTACATTACTAAGTATAATGATATGAATCTCCAAATAGATGTAAGTTAGCACTCACGCGCTCCGAACAAAGAAACCGGGTTTTTCTACCGAGATTGAGGATTTTAAGCAAGTATTTTGGTAGAAAAACCGGGTTTCTGGACACCCGTGCGTAAGTCCTATAAATTCTATTGTTGCTACATCTTTACATACTTAAGTGTTTTTGTCATGTCTATTTCTCCTAAGTTTCTCAGTGGTAGCCAAATCCGCCAAACCTTCCTCGACTTTTATGCTCAGCGGGGACATAAGATCTTGCCGAGTGCTTCTTTGGTGCCCGAAGATCCGACGGTGTTGCTGACGATCGCCGGAATGCTACAATTCAAGCCGATATTTCTCGGACAGCGCACGGCCGAATCACCGCGCGCTACGACTTCTCAAAAGTGCATCCGCACCAACGACATCGAAAACGTCGGCCGCACCGCCCGCCACCACACGTTTTTTGAGATGTTGGGCAATTTCAGTTTCGGGGATTATTTCAAGAAACAGGCGATCGCCTGGGCGTGGGAACTTTCGACGGAAGTTTTCGGTTTACCAGCGTCGAATTTGGTTGTTAGCGTTTTCCGAGAAGATGACGAAGCTTTTGCGATTTGGCGCGATGAAATTGGCATTCCGGGCGATCGGATTCAGCGCATGGGAGAAGAGGACAATTTCTGGGAATCCGGCCCGACTGGCCCCTGCGGCCCGTGTTCGGAGATTTACTATGATTTCTACCCAGAGAGAGGCGACAAGATTGACCTCGAAGATGATACCAGGTTTATTGAATTCTACAACCTGGTTTTCATGCAGTACAATAAAGATGCAGAGGGCAATTTAACACCGCTGCAAAATCAAAATATTGATACTGGCATGGGACTGGAACGGATGGCGCAAATCCTCCAGAAAGTCCCCAATAATTACGAAACAGATTTGATTTTTCCGATCGTTCAATCGGCGGCGGAACTTGCCGGAATTGATTACCACAATAGCGATGAAAAAGTCAAGGTTTCGCTGAAAGTAATTGGCGATCACGTTCGGGCTGTGGTGCACATGATTGCGGACGAAATTCGCGGGTCGAATGTTGGTCGGGGTTACATTTTGCGGCGGTTGATTCGCCGGGTGGTGCGCCACGGGCGGCTGATTGGAATTCAGGGCGAATTTACGGTGCGGGTGGCTGAAAGTGCGATCGCCCTTTCGGAAGCTGCTTATCCGAACGTGCGGCGGCGGGAAGATCAAATTAAGGCGGAATTGGCAAGGGAAGAGGCGCAGTTTCTCAAGACTTTGGAACGCGGAGAGAAGCTGCTGGAGGAAATTGTCGATCGTACAAAACAGCAAGCAAACCAACAAATCAGCGGTCAAGATGCTTTCACTCTGTACGATACCTACGGTTTCCCCTTAGAACTGACTCAAGAAATTGCTGAGGAACAGGGAATTACTGTGGATTTGGACGGCTTTGAAGCGGCGATGAAGGAACAGCAAACTCGCGCTAAAGATGCTCGCCAAACAATCGATTTGACGGTGCAGGGTTCTTTGGATAAGTTGGCTGAAACTATCCAAGGAACTGAGTTTGTCGGTTATGCTGAATTGTCGAGTTTAGCTGAGGTGGAAGTTATCTTGGTTGACGGCAAATCTGTGGAAGAAGCAGCCGCTGGTACTGAGGTACAAGTTGTTTTGAACCAAACGCCATTTTATGCTGAATCCGGCGGACAAATTGGGGATAAAGGTTATTTGAATGGCAGCATCCATGGAGAGAATGGAGAGGGTTTGTTGGTAAGAGTTGATGATGTGAAGAAGGAATCGGATTTCTTCGTGCATTTCGGCTTGGTGGAACGGGGAACGCTGAGAGTGGGCGATAGTATTACTGCGAAAATTGACAATAGCGGTCGCCGCAGAATTCAGGCTAACCACACAGCAACTCACTTATTACAATCAGCTTTGCGAAAAATTGTAGACGATTCGATTTCGCAAGCTGGTTCGCTGGTATCGTCTGAGAGATTGCGGTTTGATTTCAATTCTCCGCGCGCTGTCACAGCAGAAGAGTTGCAGAAAATTGAGGATTTAGTTAATAGTTGGATTGCTGAGGCGCACGCTGCGGTCGTTGCAGAAATGCCGATCGCCCTTGCGAGAGAAAAAGGCGCGACTGCGATGTTTGGCGAGAAGTACGGCGACGTGGTGCGGGTTATCGATTTTCCCGGGGTTTCGATGGAATTGTGCGGCGGGACTCACGTCAGCAATACGGCAGAAATCGGGCTGTTTAAGATTGTTTCCGAAGCGGGGGTAGCGGCGGGAACTCGCAGGATTGAAGCGGTTTCCGGTCAAGCTGTTTTGGACTATTTGAACGTGCGCGATAAGGTGGTGCGTGATTTGGGCGATCGATTTAAGGCGAAGCCTGAAGAATTGCCGAACCGGATTACTAATTTGCAGAATGAGTTGAAGGATACTCAGAAACATTTGGCTGCTGTCAAGTCGGAATTGGCGATCGCGAAATCCGACCAGTTGTTGAGTGCGGCTGAGGATCTCGGCGAATTCAAAATCATTGTAGCTCAATTGGGTGATGTGGATACGGAAGCGCTGAAAACTGCGGCAGAAAGATTGCAGCAAAAGTTAGGAAATGCTGCGGTTGTTTTGGCATCAATTCCTGAACCGGACAAGGTAAGTTTGGTGGCTGCTTTTAGTCCAGAAGTCAATAAAAAAGGATTGCAAGCTGGCAAGTTTATCGGGGGAATTGCTCAAATTTGCGGTGGAAAAGGCGGCGGGCGGCCGAATTTGGCGCAAGCTGGGGGACGCGATGCAAGTAAGTTGCAGGAAGCGTTGGAAAGTGCCCGGAATCTGTTGGTTGAAGGGTTGGGGTAATCTGGGTTTTTTGTAGGAGACTAAAACTCTTTTTATCTCTCGTTTATAGCGGAGGCTAGATCCCCCTAAATCCCCCTTAAGAAGGGGGACTTTGATCGGAATCTTGTCCCCCCCTTCTTTAAGGGGGGCTAGGGGGGATCGAGGCCTAATCGTCATTTCGATCGCTTCCGTCTGCCTGAATCTCCGCAGGCTGCTACCGCATATTTTGGCCCTTACATCTGCGTTTATCCGCGTCCATCCGCCAACATCTGCGGTTCAAAACTCCCTTGAATTCCCCCCGCAAAAAATGTAAAATCATACAAACATGGGTAGCAAAAATGAACGAAGAACGCCACCAAGCCTATCTCACCCTGATTGAATCTCTCCTCACCTGTCCCAGCGACGAACAAACCGCCATCCTGCAAGCCCATCTCGAATTATTAGACGATGATTTTGCCCGATATCTGCGAGAGGGGGCAACTCAAACTCTGGAAAAGTTGGAGGTACACCCACCATACTATCTTGCTAATATTTTTTTATGTTTAGAAATAAGCTTTTCAAGTCTTCAGCAAGGCAGTCGGGCAAGCAACATAGAGATTGCGATTGCTTGTTTGGATATAGGATTAACTATTTTTACTCGCGAAGCTTACTCAGAAGATTGGGCAAGGTTTCAAAAGAGTCTGGGATGGAATTACTTATACAGAATCAAGGGAGAACGGAGTGAGAATATCGAAAGGGCGATCGCATTTTATGAAGCAGCTTTACAAGTTTACACCCCCGATGCTTTTCCCCAACAATGGGCGATGACTCAAAATAATTTGGCATATGCTTACGATAGCAGAATCAAGGGAGAACGGAGTGAAAATATCGAAAGGGCGATCGCATTTTATGAAGCAGCTTTACAAGTTTACACCCCCGATGCTTTTCCCCAAGATTGGGCGATGACTCAAAATAATTTGGCAAATGCTTACGATAGCAGAATCAAGGAAGAACGAAGTGAGAATATCGAAAGGGCGATCGCATTTTATGAAGCAGCTTTACAATTTCGCACCCGCGATGCTTTTCCCCAACAATGGGCGATGACTCAACATAATTTGGCAGATGTTTACCGTGGCAGAATCAAGGGAGAACGGAGTGAGAATATCGAAAGGGCGATCGCATTTTATGAAGCTAATTTAGAACTTGGCACCCGCGATGCTTTTCCCCAACAATGGGCGATGACTCAACATAATTTGGCACTTGCTTACTATAGCAGAATCAAGGGAGAACGGAGTGAGAATATCGAAAGGGCGATCGCATTTTATGAAGCAGCTTTACAAGTTCGCACCCGCGATGCTTTTCCCCAACAATGGGCTCACACTCAAAATAATTTGGCAAATGCTTACCGTGGCAGAATCAAAGGAGAACGGGGTGAGAATATCGAAAGGGCGATCGCATTTTGTGAAGCAGCTTTACAAGTTCGCACCCGCGATGCTTTTCCCCAACAATGGGCTCACACTCAAAATAATTTGGCAAATG
>NZ_JAUBUI010000014.1:55968-71724 GCF_036705385.1 Microcoleus sp. B3-A4
CTTACCGTGACAGAATCAAAGGAGAACGGGGTGAGAATATCGAAAGGGCGATCGCATTTTATGAAGCAGCTTTAGAAGTTCGCACTCCCACCGCTAGGCCAATTTACTGTTTGGAAACAGGTAGAAATCTAGGCAAATTAGGATTTGCAGAAAGTTTGTGGGAAACAGCCATATTCGGCTACGAAAAAGCCATCGAAGCAGTCGAACAAAGCCGCGAGTGGATAACATCCGACAAACGCAAACGAGAAATCATCGAAGAAAATCTCGATGTCTACGAAAAAATGATGCAATCCTGCATCAATCACCAACAATATGACAAAGCCCTGCAAACAATCGAACGCAGCAAATCCCGCTACCTAGTCGAACTCTTCACCAACAGCGAAATCTACCCCAAAACAGCCACCGAAACCGAGAAACAGCAACTCCAAAACCTGCGCCGCCAAATCGCCGCCTCCCAACAACTCCTAGAAACAGAAACCCCATCTCCTCCCCCTCTTTCTCCCCCCCTTACCAACGGGGGGCCGGGGGAGGTTCCCGAAGACTCTCCCTCACAACGCACAACCCAAACCCGCAGCCTCAGCCCCGAATATTTCCAACAACAAAAAGCCAAATTAGAAACAACTTCACAGCAACTAGCACAACTGCTGGAACAGATAAAACAGCGAGAACCAGAATTCTCCCTAACTCAAAAAGTCGAACCCATCGACATCACCAAATTCCAACAAACCTTAGACACCGAAACAGCAATCGTAGAATGGTACATCGGCAATAACTCCAACTCCGAGGATAGCTGGGGCGGATCGGCCTTCATCATCACCCGCGACAGCATAAAACCAGTCACATATACCACAACCGAAATAGCCGAATTAGAAACCTGGAAAAACAACTATCTCGACGAATACCGCAACCAAAATACCAATAAAACCTGGCAAAAAACCCTATCCCAAAAACTCGAAACACTCTCAGAAATCCTGCGACTAAACGAGATAATCGCCCACATCTCCCCCAACTGCAAACAACTAATCCTAGTACCCCACCGCTACCTGCACCTATTCCCCCTCCACGCCCTACAATTCACCTCAGAAACCCGATTTCAAGAAAAAACCAACTTTCGCGGCTACCTCCTCGACAGCTTCCCCGCAGGCGTGAAATACGCCCCCAGCTTGCAACTGCTGGAACTCGTAAAAAATCGCATCACCAGCAGAAACTCCCCCCCACCAAATCAGCAACAACTCTTCGCCCTCCAGAATCCCACCGAAGATTTATTCAACGCCGACATGGAAGTAGAAACCATCAAAACCCGATTCAATCCGCATCAAATTTTACTCAAAAAACAAGCCACAAAAACCGCCCTCAACGAAAACCGAGAAAACCTCTCAAACGCCAACTACCTGCACTTTTCCTGTCACGGCAGCTTCAACTTTGACTATCCGCTGCTGTCATCCCTAGTCTTAGCCGGTTCCCTGGAACCGCAAACCTCACCCCCGCCCCCAGAGTCAAATCAGCCCGCTGAAAAACAGCGCTATGTCACCCTACGCAGCGGCAGAAAAGCCATCCCAGAAAAATGCCTCACCCTGCGAGAAATCTTTGCCGAATTGCAGTTACCGCAGTGCAGTCTGGTCACACTTTCCGCCTGCGAAACCGGGTTAACCACCTCAACCGCAATGACGGATGAATACATTGGTTTACCCAGCGGTTTTTTGTATGCGGGTAGCATGAGTGTTGTCAGCAGTCTGTGGGCTGTCGATGATTTTGCCACGGCAATTTTGATGATTAAATTTTATCAGGAATTGCCGGATGCAGATTCAGTAGCCCTGGCTTTGAATGCGGCGCAAAACTGGATGCGCGGGGTGAGTATGGAGGATTTGCGAGTTTGGGTAGGATTGTTAAATTTAGATGAAAAATGGCAACAAGGTACGGAATTGTGGTTAATTAACTCGAATGAAGAACAGCCTTTCAGCGATCCGAAATATTGGGCGGCCTTCTGTGCAACGGGATATTAAGTTAGGTGTGCCATCAGGATTTTGTAGGGGCGGGTTTTACAAACAATATATAACGATGACCAACAATATAGATAAACCCGCCCCCACCCCACCAATAACCCACATCAACCTGAAATTTGCATCGAATGTTAAAATGTAGATGATGATTTTTCGCTGGGTGGGGGCGGGTTTTTGAGATTGTTTGTTTCAGGCAATTATGGTTGGTGAAACCCGCCCCTACAAATCTATATTTTTTAATCACGGGAGTAATTACAATGGAACCTGACAAAATTATCAATGCTTTTCTCCAATGGCTGCACAAAAATCCGAGTATTTTCATGCCGACAGCATGGCAAGATTTACCCGAATTAAAAACAGAAATGGGAGAATTCGCAGACGATCAATTGTTTCCTATTGCTATGGCTATCAGCAAGTGGTGCGCCCGTCATCAATTGGGAGAAGAATTAAAAATTGCGGCCGGCCAAAACAAAAAAGAAATCGACGATCCGGGCGAACCCACCCCACCTACCAATCACCCACTAACTAACATCACCCAAACTCTGCGTCAAAGCATTGAAGATAGCTACAAAAAAATTCAAAAAGAACTCGATGCAGAGAATCAATCAAATACAGACAATGACTGAAAACAGTAAAATCTATGCCCCCAACGTCTATTTGTTTGCCTATCACCTCTGCCAACCCCTAGAATCAGAGTCTAGTTCCCCTGTGGAATTCGCCAGTTTGTGGCAGAAGTGCGATGAGATTTTGCAAACTAAATTAGCAGTCGGTAAGGCATTCAACGGCAGCTACTTGTCCAAAAAAGACGAACCTGCCGGATGGCGAGTCAACCTGATTAATAAAGAGAAAGAAGTTGTTGGCAACCGGAATTCTCTCCCCTTTGCTAAGAATATTTCCCACGATAATCAGCCAATTACTCTCAAGGGTTTTGCCCAACCGCTGCGGATTGATGACAGCTACGCTTTGGGTTTACAAATTCGCGTTCCCGAAAAAGTTAACGGCATTAAAACACCTGCTGTCGATGTTAGCATCTTCAAGGAATTTAATCCCGATAACTGCTTGCTGCCGGATTTTGTGCAGAGTTATTTCGGGCAAACTCTGCTGCTTACAGCTTGGCTGAGTGTCGAACAAAATCAGGCGGCGCGGGCAGATTCGCAGTTTCTCCAAGCTTTAGGCAAACAGTGTCTGGAAAAGTTGATTTCTGGTCAAAACCAGCCGGATTTTTACCGTCAAGGCGAGTTGTTCGGTAGTCCTATTTTGGAGTATGGTAATCCGAGTCAGCCCGATAGTTACTGTCACATTATTATCTGGTTTTTCAACAGTCCGACAACTGATGAAATCTGGGATGAGACGCGCTACAGCGATTTTATGGATTTGTTTTTGTACAGAAATAAGATTCTTCGCGCTTATCACGACAGCCGCAAGCTTTACGCCGTGACTCGCGAGGAATACAAACAAATTGAACTGGATATTGACAAGACTTTTAAGTATTTGCAGCGAGATCAAGCTCAGCAGAAGCAATCGAAAGGTGCGGGTTTAAAGGAGGAAGAATTAAAATATCTGGAAACTCAGATGATTGAGATGCCGCCTCGGGCTGTGAAGTATGCCCGAATGCTGATTGATTTGGAGTTTCGCCAAAATACGATCGCCATTAACGCCCAAAATTACCAGGATAAATTAAATCAAATAAGTCTTGACATCAAAGCAGCTAAAAAGTACAATGATAATGATGCAGATTTAAGTTTCCTCGCAGCATTCAGTAAAGAAACTTGCCCGCAGTTTCAAAGGCAGATTCAAGCAGATTTAGGCTATTTCAAACACGGTTCCGGCTTGCTAGACCAAGCAACCGAGGCAATTAGAGCTATTGTGGCGATCGAAGAAGCTTATCGGAATGCCAAACTAGAGGTAACGATTCAAGCTGTCGGCTTTGGTTTGGGAGTAGCCGGGGTGGTGGCTGGAAGTTCTCCTTATTTAATTAAACAAGACCCGCCGAATCAAATTGTTGCTTTGCCTTTGCCTTTCGTGAAGGTGGGAATTAATTCTTTTGCCTTCGTATTGTTGATTAGTATCGGTGCGGGGTTTGGGGTTTGGCTTTTGGTTATGTTGGGGGCAAAGTTCAAGAATCTACTAGGTAAGTTCAAGAATCTACTAAATAGAAATAAACAGTTGCCGCCCTCATAATCCCGGTTCCGGGCGGGCAAATCGCCCGCCCCAGAAAAAGATTAGCCTTAATATTGAGGTACAGACGGGTCTACTTCTTCACTCCAAGCAGTAATTCCGCCCTTAACATTAATCCCCTCAATTCCAGCTTCCTTCAAAATCCCCAAAGCCTTCGCAGAACGCCCGCCCATTTTGCAGTGTGCAATCAAGCGGTGGCCGTTCAACAATTCCTTGACCTTAGCGACACCTGCGCCGTGTTCGATATCTGGTAAAGGAACCAAAACCGACCCAGGAATTTGACCAATTTGATACTCGTTGGGATTCCGAACATCTAACAATACAAAATCCTTCGCACCGCTGTCGATTAACTCCTTAAGTTCTTTGACAGTCATCTCAGGAATTTGCGGTTGCTGTGCTTCTACTTTACTAAAGCCGCAGAATTCTTCGTAATCGATTAACTTGTCAATTACCGGGCGCACTGGATTCGGGCGCAATTTCAATTGCCGGAACGTCATATCTAAGGCATTGTAAAGCAACAATCGGCCGCTCAAAGTAGTGCCTTGACCCAAGATAATCTTGATAGCTTCCGTTGCTTGAATGCAGCCAATTACTCCAGGCAATACGCCTAAAACGCCGCCTTCTGCACAAGAAGGAACCATCCCAGGAGGCGGGGGTTCAGGGTATAAATCGCGATAATTCGGGCCGCCTTCGTAATTGAAAACTGTTGCTTGCCCTTCAAATCGGAAGATTGAACCGTAGACATTCGGCTTGTTTAGAAGCACGGAAACGTCGTTCATCAAATAGCGAGTCGGGAAGTTGTCCGTGCCGTCGATGATGATATCGTAAGGAGTGGCAATGTCGATCGCATTTTCGGAACTAACGCGAGTCTCGTACAAATCAACTTGGCAAAAAGGATTAATTTCTAAAATCCGATTTTTACCCGACTCAATCTTCGGTTTCCCAACCCAAGAAGTGCCGTGAATTACTTGCCGCTGCAAATTGGAATGGTCTACAACATCAAAGTCTACAATCCCAATGCGGCCAACACCGGCGGCTGCTAAATACAGCAGCAACGGCGAACCGAGGCCTCCCGTACCGATGCAGAGTACACTGGCAGCTTTGAGACGCTTCTGCCCATCCAATCCAACTTCTGGGAGGATCAGGTGGCGAGAGTAGCGTTCGTATTCTTGTTTGTTGAGCTGGATCTCCTCCAGATTAGGATTTAGCATGATATTGTGTGTAGCGCAGATTTTGAATTACATCCTATCTGAATCTTTCGCATTTTTACGTGTTTGTTATTTTTACTAATTATTTCTTAATCTCAGTCTGTTCCACTAGGCGAATTTCCTCTGCTTGAAAGTTCCCCTCTCCGTCAAGACTCCAACTGCGGAGGTCTTCCGAACAGCCTTGTCGGACGGACACAATGATATAAGAGTATTGGGCCCATGCCAATGTCCGATCGCACTCTGAGGGCACTGCGGGAGAATCCGTGTGAGAATGATATATACCGATAATATCCAGACTGCGATCGCGCCCATGTTTCATCGCCCGCAACATATCTTCGGGTTTAATAGCATATCTGCGTCGTTCTGTCAATCCTTTTTGTTCAGGCCAATTCTCCTGGGCCTGTGCACTCCAAGCATTCTCAGTCGGCCAAACTTCCACTAAAGTTTTAACATCGCCAGTAACTCGACCGAGCAACAAACCGCAGCATTCTTCAGGATAAGTGCTTTCGGCGTGGGTGCGGATGGATAAAATGTGAGAGTCGGAAAGTGCGATCGGCTGCATAGGATTTTATTGTAGATTTTATTGTAGTTTTTTTTGTAAAGTGCGATCGGGCTTTTTTTTAAACGAACCGCGAAGACGCGAAGGACACGTTCGGCGAAGCCGTTTCAGAAGGGTAGGAAGACAAGAGAAGGGAAGAGAAAGAACTTACCAAAGTAACCTCATTAATTACCTGCACTTAGATATCTAAACGTTAGATTTTTCCACTATTTCTCACTTCTCTTCTCTGTGTCCTCTGCGCCCTCTGCGGTTCATAAAAAAGTTACTGTAGGGTGCGCCGGGTCGCGCACCTTACCCCTTAGTTTATGTACCTATCTAGCCCTCAATTGCAATCAAGTTGCAATTAAGAGGGAGTTTGCTGCAACTCAGGCCGCTCATCGGGAACGATCGCCCCTTCGACAGGACACACCTGCAAACAAATACCGCAGTCAATACAGGTATCAAAATCAATCCAAAACCAATCAGTACCCTTGACATTTTTGCCGGGGCCGGGATGAATGCAAGCAACCGGACAAGCGCCAACGCAATCAGCAATTCCCTCGCAAATATTCGTAACAATAGTGTGTGCCATAGTGTTCTCTCAAAAGATTTTAGGTAGATAGGGAATTAGCAATTAGTAATTGGCAAAACCTTCTCTGAATCAGCAGGATACATAATATCATATCGGGTGATTTTTAACCAATTACCAACTACTAATTACCAATTACCAATTAGCCTAATTTACCGTTTCAATTGTTGGCAATCCTTCGGCATTTACCCAAGCAATTTGAGCAATTCGTCGATCGCGCGCGTATTCCCGCGCCGACTCTGGTGTCTCCCGACTCTCTAAATCTATTTCTACCCGAACTAGGTGAGTAGAGTCTCGGAGTTTGCGAGCGTAAGCAAACGCGGCGGCACTAGCTTCAGGAGTTTGAGCCACAACCAACCAGTCGCTAGCTGGCGTCTGGCTGGGCAATTGCCCCTCTGTCAGCAAAACTTGGTGCAAATCTTCAATATTCAGACAAAACCCGATGCCGGGGGAATTTTGCCCTTGCGGATCGAACAGTCCCAACAGTTGGTCGTAGCGTCCCCCTTGTCCTAAAACTCGCTGTCCTGTCTTGCTGCTGCTGACAACTTCAAACACAATTCCAGTGTAGTAGTCAAATGTTTGAATTAAACTCAAATCGAGGTGAATGTGGGATTTTAGATTGGGAATTTTTGACTGGCATTGGTGCAGCAATTCGATCGCAGATTTGAGATTATTTAACGCGGATTGCTGCGGCAAATCTAAATCCAGCTTGGCAACAATTGGCAACACCTCTTCTGGGCGGCCGCGCAAGTCAAATAACAGCAGTGCTCTTTCTCGCAATTCGGTTGACAGCGGCAAAGTTTCCAAGGCAATTCGATCGAGATTGGCGATCGCCCCCCGAACTTTTTGGCGCACGTTTGGCGGAAACGGTTCTAGCAATGTTGCAGTCAAGCCCGCTTCTCCCAAAACCAAATGCCACTCATCAATTTCCAAGCTCTGCAAGCACTCAGACAGCAGCAGCAGCACTTCCGCATCCGCAACCGCCCCCCCCGCGCCTAGGAGCTCTACGCCAGCTTGATAGAACTCCTGTTGCCCGCCGGAGCCAGTATCTGGGCCTTTGCGGAACACGTTAGCGTTGTAGTAGAGGCGCTGAGGCTGCCAGCGAGTCCCCGCCATCCGCATTGCAGCCGCCCGGGCGATGGATGCTGTCAATTCCGGCCGCAAACCAAGTTCTCCATCCTCGGCGTCTTGCAGTTGAATTAAGGTTGATCGGTCGATCGCGCCCCCAGCCATCAATGTCTCCAGCCGTTCTAGAGTTGAAGTAATAATCCGGTGATAGCCCCAGCGGTGAAAAACCTGCTGCAAGCGCCGTTCGATCGAAATTTTTTGAGCAACGTCAAGGGGCAATAAATCTCTTGCACCGGATGGAGGTTGGTGAACCATATCTATTTTAGATTTTAGACTTTAGATTTTAGATGGGGCTTAGAAGCTTAGCTTTATGGACGGTGTTAAAGTCGAACCAGGCAAGCTTAACATTCGACTTTAACAAATTAAGGTGTCATATCAATTTTAGATTTTAGATTTTAGATGGGGCTTAGAAGCTTAGCTTTAGGGGGACGGTGTTCAAGTCGAAGAAGGCAAGCTTAACATTCGACTTTAACAAATTAAGGCGTCATATCGTTTGCGTTTGCATCGGAATAATCATTTTCCCCGTCAGTGCGATCGTCCCGTTCTTTCTGGAGCATCCGCGATCGCGGGACGATCGCACTGATGGTATAATTCCGATGTCACCGGATTTGATCTCACCAAGTCTTGATTTTTTTGAGCTAGCTCACTCCACTGCTGAGCAGTTCACCCGTTTCTACATATTCAAGACTCACAACTCACAACTTCTCACTTCTTCTTCCCGCCAAACAAACTCGCAAAAAATCCTGGTTTCTCGTCACCTTTTTTGGCTTTTGCTGCAGCTTGTTCCAGCTTTTTCTTAACCTCCAAAGCCGTCGGTTCTTCAGGATTTGATGCCAAAGCTTTGTTCATCTCAATTTTTGCCATTGTGGCTTGATTTTGTTCAAGGTAACACATTGCTAACAAAGCGTGGGCCGGGCTATATTTCGGATCGAGTTTCACGCCTTCTTTCAACTCTATAATTGCTTTGGCGTAACTTTTGCTGTTCATGAATCCTTGAGCTCGGCGGCAATAGGGCTCGGCCTGCGAGTCTTTGCGAGGAGGCGGAGGAGGCGTTGGGGTTGGGGTTGGGGTTGGGGTTGGGGGGTCTGCTTTTACGTCGGTTGGGGTTTGGCGCTCTTTTCGCAGCAGGTAAACCATGTTGAGTTCGCTAATTTGATCGATCGCCTCTTGCGTTTCCTTAACTGATTCGTACTGCTTGAGAGCGAGTTTGCTAACTGCTGTTTTGTAAGCTTCTTCCCAATTTTGAGCGGTAACTAACTGTTTGGCTGCTTCGCTTTCGATTTGCATTTTCGCCTGTTCTTTAACAACGCGCTTGCCGATGGCTGCTAATAGCAGGCTGTATTCTTT
Organism: Microcoleus sp. B3-A4; assembly: GCF_036705385.1. NCBI lineage: Bacteria > Bacillati > Cyanobacteriota > Cyanophyceae > Oscillatoriales > Microcoleaceae > Microcoleus > Microcoleus sp. B3-A4. Next base: position 64,957 of record NZ_JAUBUI010000014.1, read on the forward strand.
GCGATCGCTTTCCTTGGAAAATTTGTTGTAGGCCGGATTGACTACTTTTGACAAAAATTGGTTAGCCCAATCTTTATCGGCTTGGCTTTCAAAAGAGCAAGTATCCGAATGCAAGCGGCGGGCGATTTTCATGTAGCGCTTGCGGATGTCGTTAAACTCGGCGTCTAAGGGAATTCCCAAAATTGCGTGCTGATCAGTAAAGTCGTACTTGAACAGCCCTTTTGTCATTTCAAAAGACATAACTTTTACTCTTCCTTTCCTGGCTTTTCACTATTCTTTAATGTAGCTTGAGTCAAGGGGTTGTGACCCCCGTACTACCCCCGATATCTGGCTGGGGGGCGCTACTTCCAAGAAGATAAGGGAGGAACTGCTAGCAATGCGCTGCTGAGTTCGGCGTGTATTTTGCCGTTTGTGGCCAAAATCCGACCCGAGTTCATCTCAAAGGCACTGCCGTCATAAGCTGTAATTTGACCTCCCGCTTCGGAGACGATGACTACACCTGCTGCTACGTCCCAAGGGGCGAGTCCCCGTTCCCAGTATCCGTCCGATCGCCCGCAGGCGAGGTGTGCGAGGTCTAGGGATGCCGAACCGCTGCGTCGCACGCCTTGGGTGAGGTGGGTGAGATGACAGAATTCGGCATAATTATTGTCTGCTGTTTCGCGCCGATCGTATGCAAAGCCAGTGACTAGCAAGCTGGTTCTCAATTCTGGGATTTGAGAAACTTTGATCTGCGATCGGTTGCAGGTTGCTCCCAATCCTTTGCCTGCCCGAAACAATTCGTTATGCAAAGGGTCGTAAATTACTCCAATTTGTGGTATGCCGTCGATTAAAAGTCCGATCGACACGGCCCAAAAAGGATATTGGTGAGCAAAATTGGTTGTGCCGTCCAAAGGGTCGATCGCCCACAGGTATTTGCTACTGGCATCCCCTAATTTGCCGGATTCTTCGGCGAGGATGGCGTGGTCGGGTACGTGGCGGCCCAGAATTTCTAAGATGACGACTTCTGAGGCTTTGTCGGCTTCTGTCACTAAATCGCCTGATCGGCCTTTTTCTTGAATCTTTTCTAATTTTCCGCAGAAAGATTGCAGGACGGAACCGGCGGCTAGGGCTGCTTCGGTGGCTATTTCTAAGAAGTTTTGCAGTTGATTGTCAGTCATTTGTTAGTTGTCAGTTGTTAGTTGTCAGTTGTCAGTTGTCAGTTGTCAGTTGTTAGTTGTTAGATCGTGTTTTGTGAATCTCCCACAATCAAACAGGTTCGTAGTAAGGACTGAAGCCATTATTTTCGTAGATTTTAGAGCTGAGGACTTCACTCCTCACTACAAACCTTATGAACGAATAAGCAATCACCAATGACTCCCACAAATAACCAATGCCCAATGCCCAATTCCCAATGCCCAATTCCCCATTCCCAATGCCCAATTCCCCATTCCCAACTGACTATTTCCGATTTTGCTGGCGAAATTCTGCGGGAGTTTGGCGCAGGGCTCGTTCTGGATTCCACAGACCTTTACCCATGAGTCTCGCCCATTCTTGAGCGTTCACGAGTCGCTGCTGGTATTTGGTGTTGGGCGATCGCACTGATGCCAGGGCATAACCTTCTTTGATTAGCTGTTCGTTGAGCAAAATTTTATCTTGCCACAAGTAGGCTAGTTTGCGATCGAACTGGTCTTTCTCTTCGATGTCTGATTCTAACAATACCTGTTTTCCCCCAATTAGCTGTTCTAGTCTTTGTTTGGCTGCTTCTCCCCAAGGCTGCTGTTTTAAATCTGGCGCATCAATACCAATCAGCCTGATTTGTTCTAATAAGGCTATTTTGTCGGCTGTACTGATAACTTCGATTGTTTGACCGCTGATGGCCCTTTCTACTTTGGCGATCGTACCTTGGGGAATTTCTGGTTTTTGGCAGCTAGCTAGCAACAGACAAAGGGCGATCGCACATAATCGATAAAGCATGGATAATTGGTAGTTGATAATTTATCAAATTGCCTCACTCTTCATCCAACGGCAAACCGGCTCTAACTTTACCTTTGCCGAAGTAGCGGCCGAATTGCAGTTCGTACACTTCGTCTTCGTCTTGCGTCTCTACCTCAATGTTGGAACGGGGATAGCTGACGCACAGCAGGGCATAACCTTCTTTTTGCAGTTCGACCGAAAGCCCCATTGCTTCTGGCTGGTGCAGTTCTCCCGAGTTGACGCGCACCGCACAGGCGGTACAAGCGCCGTTGCGGCAGGAAAAGGGCAATTCTACTCCTTGGTTTTCGGCGCTTTGCAGGATGTAGCGGTCTTCGGGTACTCGCACGGTGTGGCGATCGCCTGTCTGTCTGTTATGAATTTTAATTGTGTAAGAGTTAGTCATGGAATTTTAGATTTTAGATTTTAGATTTTAGATTGGGGTTGGCGGGGCAATATCCTTGAAATGAATGGGTTTGCGACCCAGGGAGGAGAACCCAAGCCTGCCCGTTTCACACCCTACCCATATTAAACAGCAAATTTATGCCGTTACCCCTTCCCAAATCAGATTTGTTCTGCTAAGATAGTTTAGCTGTGGCTAAATGAATGAATTTAGCCCTGGAGAGGTGGCCGAGCGGTTGAAGGCGCACGCCTGGAAAGTGTGTTTAGGGCAACTTAACGAGGGTTCGAATCCCTCCCTCTCCGTTAAACAAGCTGTTTAGGCAAAAAAAACAGCTTGCAAAAAAAATCTCTGAGATGAGATAAATACTTTGATTATTAGCGAGATCCCTTGAATTCTTTGAGAAAAATCAAGGGATCTCGCTTTTATATTTTTGAGTGTAAATTACGGGCGATCGCGCCGAGAATAAACACCCAGATATAATGCCAATAGTAGAAAACCATAGTGACCTACACCAATCGCCAGCGATATGGTGTATCGGCTAAACTCAGCCTCATCATTCCCTGCGAATCTCCCATACATTCGACCATCTTTTTGAGCAGTTCGCTGTCGTTGGGATTAAAAGTTGCGAGGGCCATTTGCTCTCTAGTCGTTTGCAGCAAAGCGTCGCTTTCTGCTGGAGCAATTGCTGTTTGAATATCAGTCGGGTAATTTTAGATTTTAAATTTTAGATTTTAGATTGAGCTAATGTATGTCGAACTTAGCATCAGCGAGATTTGCCCCTCTGAACGAAGTACCCTCAGCATTTCCAATCTCTCGAACAATAGCCGAGAAAGACACAAACGCAAACCAAAGATACAGCAGCGACAGCAAACCGAAACACATACCCCAAAACAGTTTGTGAGTGCTCAGAAAAGCGCTCGCCGTTGCACTGAACAAAAAAGCCGCTGCGTAAGTTGCCACACTTCCAGCCGATGCGATCGCCACCTGTGCAAATTGGCTACGAATCCGGGAATTCACAAAAAACATTAACACCCCGCCGATCGACATTCCAGCAAGAGCAGCCTGGGAATTATTATTAGTTGCAGTGCCAGCATAGAAAAATCCCAACAAAGCTCCTGATAGAATAGCAGAAATTGTTCGTGCCAATCTACCCGCTTTTGAGGTTTTTGGCTGTTTGCTGGCGATCGCCGAAGCGAAACCAGCAGCGCTCAAAACCCCGTACAGCAACAGAACAAAAGGCCAACTGCCAGAGCCCGGTACTTGTCCTTGAGTTCCCAAAATCAGTCGAGTCAGAACATCGCCCACAACCAAACAAATCGCGTTCGCCCCACCACTCAAAACAGCTCTCTGTCGCCGAGAAAGCCCGATTTTCGCACCGAGAAAATTCGCACCCGCTAACTGAGCATTTCTAAAATTGCAGCCTCGAACATCCGCACCGCTGAAATCAGCACCGTTAAGAACTTGTCCTTGGAACGATCGATTTCGTAAAATTTGATTGCTAAAATTATGGGAATCCGAATTGTTCATATTAGTATAAAATGCTTGAAAATATATAAATCTGTCAGTGTTACCGTCCCCGATCTCACATCTAAAATGGTATGACTTATCGACCCACGCTCAAACAAATTTGCCAGATTCTCGGTCTCGGAATATTGCTCGCACCAATACTACTCTACAACATTCCCTACTTTTTGCGTCCCCAACAAACAAACGAAGCCCGATCGCTCTTTCGGGGAATAGCCTACAGCAGGGAATTTCGGACTAATCCGCGTCCCACCCTAATTCACATTGTTAGCATCGACCTAAAAGCGCCGGGAATAGGAATTTTTGTCACTCCCGGAAACCCAACACCCGATTTAACAGAAACCAATGCCCGCACGGCTACTGAATTTCTGAAAGAATTTAAATTGCAATTAGCAGTCAACGGCAATTTTTTTTACCCCTGCATCGAGAAAGCACCTTGGGATTACTATCCCCGCAGTGGCGATCGAGTAAATAATGTCGGACACGCCATTGCCAAAAGCCAAGTTTATTCTCAACCAAATTCAGGCTTTCCCGCCCTTTGTTTTGATGCCAAAAACCGCGCTCAAATAATCGAAAACGGCACTTGTCCTGCGGGAACAGCCTATGCAGTTGCCGGAGATACTTTGCTGGTGAAAAATGGCAAACCCCTAGCACAAAGTCAAAAAGAACGCACACAGGATAAACCATATCCCCGTGCCGTCGCGGCGATCGACAAAACAGGCGATAAGTTGTGGTTAATTCTGGCAGACGGCAAGCAGAGGCTTTACAGTGAAGGGCTGAAATTGAGTGAAATAACTGATATTTCGATGCAGTTGGGAGCCGATACAGTGCTAAATTTAGATGGCGGCGGGTCGGTAAGTTTTGCAGTAGCATCCCCGTCAGGAGCGAAACTCTTGAATGCTCCGATTCAGAATAAAATCCCCATGCAGGAACGTCCAATTGCTAATCATTTAGGATTTTATGCGCGGGAGAATTAGGGTTTTAAATTGCGCTTTTTTCTCCGAATATTGGGCTTGAAAATGATTCTATTCTGCACTGCGCCCAAGCCGCAGCTTCTATAAAATCAGCTCTTAAAACCTATAAAAAAAATAAATGATGCCTCCGCATACTCAAATAAATAGGCTACTGATTGCCTTCATTACTAATACAAAAATTCGCTTAAATACCCACAAAATTTCTTATTCAGCAGTGAATTTTTTTATCTGCCCAAAATCCGGGAATAATTGCTAAAATTGTAAAGAAACGTAACAAAAATTTATAATTGCCTTATGGAAATTAGCGAAATCCAAGCAGCGCTGCAAAGTTCGGATTCTCAAGAGAGGCTGCGGGGGGTAACGGCTCTGAGAAAGTGCGATTCTGCGGTGGCGCTATTGATGTTGCTGAGCAAAGTGGACGATCGCGAGTTTATGGTGCGATCGTTCGTGGCGATGGGATTGCGGCAGATTCAAACTGCGGAAGCTTTTGCGGCGCTGTTAAAAATGATGCAGTTCGATCGCGATCCGAACGTGCGCGCCGAAGCCGCTAACTCTTTGTCAAGGTTCGGAACCGAGGCAATTTCTCATTTAGTCGAAGCTTTTCGCCGCGATGACAATTGGCTCGTCCGCCGCAGCATTATGGCTCCGCTGTACGAAATGCAGTGTCCTGATGCAGTATTTGAAATTTGTGCGATCGGTCTTGGCGGCGAAGATTTACCAGTTCAGGAAGCAGCAATTGACGGATTTGGTCTGCTGGCAAATACTCTGAAGCAAGAAGAGGCATTGCAGCAATAGACCTCTTGCAAAAAAAATATGTGTTATGCTTAAAACTTTGCTCAAGTTTAGGTCAAAGTTTGAATTATTGGGTTGATTGGCATCTCCTTAAACTTGCCCAGCCTGCTAGATTATAAAATTGGCTAAACTTTCCATTATAGCACAAAATTATTTTGCAAGAGGTCTAATTATTACCTCTAGTAAGTTCGGATAACTGGGGAATTCGGCTGCGAGTTGCTCGCGCGCTGAGCAAATTTGACAATCCTCAAGCTCGCGCTGCTGTGAGCTATTTGGCAAAAGATCGAGATCATCGGGTTGCAGGTGCGACTTTGGAAGCTTCGCTTTAAAACAAGGGCTTACAAGCTCAACTGCGCTATCTGCGGTATCTTGCCGAAAAAAAACCGGCCCGGGGAATGTTTAAGCGGTTCTACGGCGAGGAATGAACCCAAGAATACATTCACGGCTTTTTGTTCAATTGGGAACGCAAGCTGGCACAATTGGTAAGTAACAAGAATTAATTTTAATACAAGCTTCAGCCACTATACTAATAAGTGTAGGTTGGCATGAGGAAAATGCCAATGGTCAAAAAAAATCGCAATGTAGTTAGTTCCAATTCAGACAGCAAAGTCAAAGTCGGACTTTCGCTGACTTCTTCTAGTGCCGATCGATTGAACGTGATCGCTCGCAAGCTCGGAATATCAAGGTCGGAACTCCTAGAACGCTTGGCACAAGGCGCTCTGGATATTTCTAAGGACAAGACGGAAGTTACTGTCACTTGGAAAAAAGGTGAAGAAACTGAGGTAGAAGCCGCTGACTTGGAAGGGGAAACAGCCGAAGAAAGCGAAATTAATGACGCTAGAACGGCAGAAACTCAATTGGACTCGGTGAACGTACAGCCAAATCCGCTGCAAGAAAGTTACGAAGCTTTACAGAAGCAGTTAGCTGAACGCGAAAGTTCGATCGCTTCTTTGCAGCAGCAATTAGCTACCGAAAAGCAAAATCTCGAAAGCCAATTGCAGGAAACTGTAGCGAAGTCAAGTTACGAAACTTTACAGCAGCAGTTGAGTGAACGCGAAAGTTCGATCGCTTCTTTGCAGCAGCAATTAGCTACCGAAAAGCAAAATCTCGAAAGCCAATTGCAGG
>NZ_JAUBUI010000014.1:71824-100678 GCF_036705385.1 Microcoleus sp. B3-A4
TAGCGAAGTCAAGTTACGAAACTTTACAGCAGCAGTTGAGTGAACGCGAAAGTTCGATCGCTTCTTTGCAGCAGCAAGTCGCTGAAAAAGACCACCGGGAACACGAGTTTCAGCAACAGCTAGCAGAAAAATCGAGTTCGATCGAATCTTTGCAGCAGCAAGTGGCTGAAAAAGACCACCGGGAACACGAGTTTCAGCAGCAGCTAGCAGAAAAATCGAGTTCGATCGAATCTTTGCAGCAGCAGTTAGCAGAAAGAGAAAGCTCGATCGCATCTTTAGAGCAGCAATTAGCTACCGAAAAGCAAAATTTGGCAGAGCAATTGCAGCAAACCGTGTCGAAGTCGAGTTACGAATCTTTGCAACACGAGTTAGCAGAAAAGTCAAGTGCGATCGGCGACTTCCAAGTTCAACGAACCAAGTTGCAATCTCTAGAAAATCAATTGAGCCACAGTGCCGCGATACAGCGAAATTACGACGCTTTGCAGCAACAGTCTCAAGAACAGCTAAAAACCATCAAAGCTTTACGGGAACAGCTAGGTCAAATGCAGGCTGTGGCTGGGATTGGGGAAGCTTATCTCAACAAGTGGCGCCGTCCCTGATTCTCTCATCAGCACGGCACAGTCTAACGCTCCGGGTGCGCCCGGAGCACTTTACCCCTAAAACGTCCTCTAAACTCGGCCTCCTTCCTCTTGTAGCGATAGATTTCAACCTGTCGCTACAAGAGCTTTTTATTGCAAAATATGAGCATACTATTAAGAAATATTACAATAAATAAATTTATGACAGGCGATCGCACCCCTTTTGGTAAATCCAGTCCCACAGACACTAAGGGCCGCGTCACGGTAATTGGAGGTGGCATCGGCGGGCTAACAGCAGCCGCCCTGCTAGCCCGCAGAGGATACAAAGTGCTAGTCTTAGACCAGGCGATCGTCCCGGGCGGATGCGCTTCCACCTTCAAACGCAAAGGCTTTACCTTCGATGTCGGCGCCACGCAGGTTGCAGGATTGGAACCCGGAGGCATTCACCACCGAATTTTCTCAGAATTACAAATAGAACTTCCCGCCGCGACACCCTGCGATCCCGCTTGTGCGGTGTTTTTGCCGGGAGAAACCGCACCGATTAGCGTGTGGCGAGATCCGCAGAAGTGGCAGCAAGAAAGGCAGCGGCAGTTTCCCGGAAGCGAACCTTTTTGGCAATTACTGTCTGCATTGTTCAAAGCTAGCTGGAACTTTCAAGGGCGCGATCCAGTTTTACCGCCCAGAAACTTCTGGGATTTCTGGCAATTAATTCAAGCAGTTCGCCCCGATACTTTAATTACTTTGCCTTTCACTTTTATGACAGTGGGAGATGCTTTGCGGCTTTGTGGGTTGGGCGACAATTTGCGCTTGAAAACTTTTCTGGATTTGCAGTTAAAATTGTATTCTCAAGTTGATACCGAAGAAACGGCGCTACTTTACGCGGCGACGGCTTTAGGAGTTTCGCAAGAGCCGCAGGGATTGTATCATCTACAAGGAAGTATGCAGGTATTGAGCGATCGACTTGTAGAGGCGATCGAACGAGACGGCGGCAAAGTCCTGTTGCGGCATACAGTTGAAAGTATTGTCACCGCCAACGGCAAAGCCACCGGTACAGTGATTCGCAATCAAAAAACAGGCGAAGTTTGGACAGAAGCAGCCGATCGCATTGTTGCCAACGTGACAGCGCAAAATCTAGTAAAATTGTTGTCAAGCGAGCCAAGTGTCGGAAATTTAACAGATAATTTATCGGTTAAATCAGAGACTTCAGAGACAACAAATGAACTCCCAAATCAAATGGCAGGCTACAAATATCGAGTAGATAAATTGCCGCCCGCATCCGGTGCATTTGTCATATATTTGGGAGTGCATGAAAGCGCAATTCCGGAAAATTGTCCGCCACACCTTCAGTTTCTCTACGATTACGAAGGCGAGATTGGGGAGAATAATTCATTATTTGTTTCAGTCAGTCATCCGGGTGATGGGCGAGCACCGGAGGGAATGGCGACAATTATCGCTTCCTCATTTACTGATACTCGAATGTGGTGGAATTCGGTTGATTATGAAGGATTGAAGCAAAAATACAGCGCAGGGGCGATCGCCCGTTTGAGCGAATATTTCAATTTGACGCCAGAGTCGATCGTACACCAAGAAGCCGCCACACCCCGAACCTTTGCCCGCTACACAGCGAGAGATAGAGGCGTTGTGGGTGGCCTCAGCCAGCGAATACCAACCTTCGGGCCCTTCGGATTTGCCAACCGCACACCAATTAAAAACTTATGGTTAGTGGGCGACTCCACCCATCCGGGAGAAGGGACTGCCGGTGTTTCCTATTCTGCTTTAACAGTCGTGCGGCAAATGGAAGCCGCCTCTAAAATCTAAGAGGACATGGCAATGCCGTTTCCCTAGCGCCAAAAATAATTAATCGCGCGAGAGATGTAACTATCGCGCGATTAATTTTAGGGAATAGTTAACAGTTAACAGTTAACAGTCAACAGTCAACAGTCATTCCGGTGTCACCGGAATTGATATCAACTACATTCTCTGACTACTTGATAGAAATCTTTGCGCCCACAGCTTCAAGCTGTTTCTTCATTTCTTCAGCAGCATCCTTAGCAATAGCTTCCTTAACTGCTTTCGGTGCGGCTTCTACCAAGTCTTTCGCTTCCTTCAGACCCAGACCGGTAATTGCGCGGACTTCCTTCAGAATTGCGATTTTCTTGTCAGCAGGAACTTCTTCGAGCATGACAGTAAATTCGGTTTGCTCTTCTACTGGTTCAGCAGCCGCAGCAGCAGGGCCGCCCATCATCATCATGCCGCCGACAGGAGCAGCAGCGCTGACGCCGAAAGCTTCTTCAATTTGCTTGACCAATTCAGAAGCTTCGAGCAAAGTCAGAGACTTAAGTTTATCCAAGATTTCATCAGTTGCAGTAGACATTTTTTGAACTCCTAGTTCGATTGTAGATTGGGAATTTGAGACTTTCGATTGCTCATTAATTATTAGTTTCTCGTCTCCAGTCATCAGTTTGTTTCTCAAAACTAACGACTCTTGACTCGTGACTAATTACTAATGACTTACGCAGATGTGCTGTCTGCTTCTGCTGGTGCTTCTGCTTCAGGTTGTGCTGGTGCTTCTGCTTCAGGTTGTGCTGGTGCTTCTGCTTCTACTTCTGCTGGTGCTTCTGCTTCTACTTCTGCTGAACCGCCGTCTTTTTCAGCATAAGCTTTAAGACCGCGAGCGATCGAAGTAGGAACTTGATTGATACCCACAGCCAACTTGGTTGCGACACCGTTGATAGCGCCAGCAATTTGAGCCATGAGTTGTTCTTTCGACGGCAGATCAGCTAATGCTTTAACATCAGCTTCTTTCAGTACCCGTCCTTCCATCACGCCGCCGCGAAGTTCAGTCTTCTTAGAGACTTTTTGGAATTCTTGGTAAGCTTTAATCGCGCCGCCAATATCTTCTTGCACGAACACGAATGCCGACGTACCTGTCAGCAATTCTTGTATCGGCTGCCAGGTTTCGTTGCCTTCAACAGCAATTCGCATCAGTGTGTTTTTTGCCACTTGGCAACTGCTGCCTTTCGGACGCAAACGCCGACGCAAATCTGTGATTTCAGCAACAGTTAAACCTGTGTAGTCAATCACGATCGCCAGTTGAGATTCGCTCAAGGTTTGCTTGAGGTCTGCAATAATCTCATTTTTTACTGCTAAACTTTTGCCCATACTTATTTCACCTCCTTTTAGGATCGAAAATTGCCCGTCAAAAACCCCGACCTTCGAGCCGGGGCAGAGAATTAAAAATTAACAAGTCAGAATTAAAAAATAGAAATTTTCTAATCTTTGAGTCTTGAGTTTTTATTTCTTCAGCCTCGGCAGGAAATTAAGCGATCGGCACCTGCGGTCTTCAGCTTATTGATTTTTGATTAGGCTATCACCAGAAGGCAGACATTAGCAGGGGTCTGGCGTAAGTCTTGTGAGAGATTTACACAGACAGCCGAAGCTGTCTTTTACCTTCTGCCTTCTGCTTAATTCTTTCTACGCAGCATCAATTTTGCTATCGCGCAGGGCACTGATATCGACTTCGATCGACGGGCCCATTGTTGCTGATACGTACAAAGTGCGCCAGTAGCGACCTTTAGCACCAGAAGGACGGTTGCGGTCAACAGTTTCTTGCAAAGCATGAAGGTTGACGAGCAAATCTTCCGCTGAGAAAGCTGCCTTGCCAAACATAACATGAACGATGCCAGTTCGATCGGCACGGAATTCTAGTTTACCACCTTTAAACTCGTTGATCGCCTGAGCAATGTCAGTCGTCACCGTGCCACCTTTCGGAGAAGGCATCAAACCGCGCGGGCCCAACAACCGACCCAATTTTGCCACCAACGGCATCACGTCTGGGGTAGCAATCAGGCAATCGAAGTCCATCATGCCTTTCTGAATTTCATCGATCAACTCTTCAGAACCAGCAATATCCGCGCCGGCATTCAGAGCTTCTTTAACTTTTTCGCCCTTAGCAATCACTGCAATTCTGACTACTTGACCAGTTCCTTTTGGTAGCGATACAGTTGTCCGCAACTGTTGGTCAGTATATTTCGGGTCAATTCCCAAACGGATGTGAGCTTCAGCAGCTTCGCCAAACTTAGCGGTTGCTGTTTCTTTCAAAAGTTGCAGAGCTTCCAGCGGTAGATAAGGTCTGTCTTCAACTTTCTTTTGAAGTTCTTGCAGTCTTCGCGATACTTTCTTTGCCATTGTTATCTCCTGGGGTCAGTTGATTTTAGATTTTAGATTTTAGAATTGAGCCGTTTTGGTCATTTCAAATCTAAAACATTTGCGATTCTTAGCGAAGCTTTGCTTCTCCCCCTGAATCGACTTAGGACTTACGATTTGAGCTTGAAGATTTTAGCTTCAAAATCATGAATTACTGACAACTGCCAACTGGCAACTGACTTTAATCCGCGATCGCCACGCCCATATTTTTAGCCGTTCCTGCCACAATTTTCATAGCAGCCTCAACATCATTAGCATTGAGGTCAGGCATTTTGGTTTCAGCGATTTCTCGTAACTGAGCCTGTGTAATCGTCCCTACTTGCTTGCGATTAGGTTCTCCCGAACCTTTAGCAATGCCAGCGGCTTTTTGAATCAAAACCGACGCCGGCGGGGTTTTGAGAATAAACGTAAAACTGCGGTCTTCAAAAACCGAAATTTCTACCGGAACCACCAGACCCGCTTGGTCTGCGGTTCTAGCATTGTACTCCTTGCAAAACATCATAATATTGACGCCGTGCTGACCCAGAGCTGGGCCGATCGGAGGAGCTGGGTTGGCTTTTCCCGCCGTAATCGCCAACTTAATTACTGCAACAACTTTCTTTGCCATTAGTTAGTTCTGTTTCTGAACCTGATTGAACTCCAATTCTACAGGCGTATCGCGCCCAAAAATCGAGAGTAAAACTTTGAGCTTGTTTCGTTCCGGGCTAACTTCAATCACATCACCTTCAAAATCCTTAAACGGCCCGGAAAGTACCACAACGTGGTCTCCAGTAGACATCGATACTTTGACAACTGGTTCTGATTCCTGAGCGTTTCTGAAGATCCGTTCTACTTCTGAATGACTCAGAGGTAGCGGTTTGACGTGACCCCTGCCGCGCCCGTAGCGGCGTTTCTGCTCTGCCCCGACAAAATTAATTACATTCGGGGTATTCTTGATCACCTGCCACGTATCCTCGTCCATAAACATACGGATGAGTACGTAGCCGGGAAAGATTTTTTCATCTGACTGTCGCCTGGAACCGTCTTTGCCGACTTTGATCGCCGGAGTTTGCGGAATTTCCACTTGAACGATGCGATCGGCAACATCCAAAGTTTGAATCCGCTGATCCAAGTTTGCCTTCACCCGCTTCTCGCAGCCAGAGGCAACTTGAACAGCATACCAGCGAGCATCAATCTCGGGCACATCTGGCGATGCTGCCTGTCCCGTCGCTTCTGTGGAATACTCAGATTCTTCTGATGCAAAAGTCATGGCCCAAACACCTTTCCCGCGCCCCAGTTAAAGAAATTATCCACAAAATAGATCAGGCTTGCTGAGAGGATTACCATCAAAAGCACGGCCAAAGACTCGCTGATTAGCTGCTGCCTGCTGGGCCAAACCACTTTGTCGAGTTCTTCTCTAGTTTCCTTTAAAAAACCCGTAGGATTAAACCCAGGCGCCGTCATTTCTTGAGTTTCTTGAGCTTCGTCTTTTTTCGCCACGATTCAATCCCCCTTGCGATTTTAGATTTTAGATTTTAGATTTTAGATGGTGTGAGTGGCCCGCGGCTCTCAGATTTTGTGACACTAACCACTTACGCCCAAGTCCCAAATCTCAAATCTAAAGCCACGACTTTTTTACAAGCCCAACCTTTCAACTGTGTAACTGCCGATCGCCGAAACCGATGATCGAGAAGCCACACCGAGCATTTGTTGATGGCATTTTTTGCGAACCGCCCACAAAAATTAATTCTACCCGAAAGTTTGCGGTTTTGACTGTTGCCAGCCAATAATCCGGGCGCTTTCGGGCAGAATTTAAAGTTTGGTGATTCAGCGCGCCCTGGAGGACTTGAACCCCCGACATCAGGTTTTGGAGACCTGCGTTCTACCAACTGAACTAAGAGCGCACAGGTGAGGTTGCTGAAATTCGCTTAACCTCTAGATTTCTATTTTAACACAGTGCGCTCTTAAATGGAAAACTTTTTTTTGAAATTTCTCAATTTCCCATGAACCGTGAACCAAGGGGAAGCTGGGTGCATTCCTACAGGGAGCGATCGAACCGCTGTTTGACGCGAGTAGCTTTGCCCACCCGATCGCGCAGGTAGTAAAGTTTTGCTCTGCGGACTTTCCCGCGACGCATCACTTGGATGGTGGCGATGCGGGGCGAGTGAATCAAAAACACCCGTTCCACTCCGACGCCCTGAAACACGCGGCGGACGGTGATTGTTTCATTAATCCCGCCGTTACGCATGGCAATCACAGTCCCTTCGTAGGGCTGAACCCGTTCTTTGTTACCCTCTTTAATTCTTACGCCGACTCGCACTGTGTCGCCCACGTAAATTTCGGGGACTTGTTTATTGAGTTCTTGCTTGACTCTATTTATTTCTTCCGTTTCTATAGAACGGATTATTTCTGCGCCTTTCATGGGATTTACCAAAACTCACAATCCCTTATCATATATCGAAATGCCCGTTTTATGTCAAAAAATTTCTATGTTAGATACCTCTGGAGTCGTATTTCTGCAACTAGGGGCAATGGCTGCACTGGCCTTGTACGTCGCCGCCAACTTGGGGGCCAACGATGTCGCTAACTCGATGGGGACATCCGTAGGCTCGAAGGCGCTAACGCTGCGGCAGGCAATAATTGTTGCAGGCATACTGGAGTTTTCCGGCGCAGTGCTGTTCGGGCAAGGAGTTTCCGAAACTCTCGCAACAGGAGTTGTAAATGCAGAAGTGTTCGCGGCCAAGCCGCAAGTATTTTTGATCGGGATGGTGTCAGTGCTGATAGCTTGCGGGATCTGGCTGCAAATCGCTACCAGTCGAGGTTTGCCGGTTTCTTCATCCCATGCAGTGGTGGGCGCGATCGCGGGTTTTAGCTGTGTTGCAGCCGGAATAAATGCAGTTGATTGGCGAACCATCGGCACCATCTCCCTAACTTGGGTGGCGACACCTGTTGCCAGCGGTGCTTTAGCCGCACTATTTTACAGTGTGGTGAAGTATTCGATTCTCGATCGGCCAGATCCTCTATCTCAAATGCGCGAGTGGATACCTTGGCTGAGTGCAGCAATGCTGAGCGTGTTTGGCGTAATTGTACTTCCGTCTGTTGTGAATGTCGCTTTGGTGCAGACAGGGGCGATCGCCGCCGCGCACGATCGATTTGGCTGGAATCTTCCAATTCACGATATTGTCATAGGTATCGGGGCAATAGCTGCGATCGGCTTGACACTCAATAGCTGGAAAAAATTAGAATCAGTTGAGAAGGAAGAAGAAAGAAGGAAGAAGGAAGAAGGAAGAGGAGATAAGGGATTCGGCGCAAGTACAAACTCCTCCCCCACTCCGACACTCCGTCACTCTCCCATCGAGCAACAAATGGCGAGATTTCAAGTCTTGAGCGCCTGTTTTGTAGCATTTTCCCACGGTTCAAACGACGTAGGCAATGCAGTTGCTCCCCTAGCTGCGATCGCCTACATCCGGCGCACAGGTTCCTTTCCCTCAGAAGATTTCAGCGTGCCCCTGTGGATTTTAGTCCTCGGAGGCGCAGGAATAGTCATCGGTTTAACCCTCTGGGGCAAAAATGTAATAGCCACAGTCGGCGAAAAGATCATCGAACTCCAACCAAGCGGCGGATTTTGTGCAGAATTAGCCACAGCCACCACAGTCTTGCTAGCATCCCGCTTGGGTTTGCCAGTTTCCACATCCCACGCTTTAGTGGGTGCAGTTGTCGGAGTCGGGCTGATCAAAGCTTGGAAAACAGTACGCCTGCAAACTTTGCTGTCAATTGGTTCGGCTTGGCTGGTGACAATTCCGATCGCAGCAGGTTTGGCTGCTATCATCTTCAGCATCGCGCAATCCATTGGGCAATTTTAGATTTTAGATTTTAGATTTTAGATTGAGGCATTTCAGAAAAGTCAACAGTCAACAATCACAGATGTATGGTGCAACCGGAATTGATCTAATTCATCTGCGTTAATCTGTGTTTATCTGCCTGTATCTGCGGTTAAAAAAAGAGAATGTAAACCGCAGATGACAATGGATGGGCGCTGATTCACGCAGATGAAGATCAGATTCAGGACTAATAGCGCTTTCGCACATCAAACCCGGTTGCCGAACACAAGCAAGCCAAACGACCACTCAATCACTTAATTCCTCCTCAAAGCAATGCTCCAGCTTTTGAGCCAGCACCTCAACGTTAGGCTTTCTCAACATAGTAAGATGATTCCCAGGAACTCTAATCACCTCTACTCTTTGGGCCGTTAATTCACTCCAGCCAAGAGTCGGATCTTGATGATTCATGCTTAGCTTTTCCCTCGATCTAAACAGAGTAATTCGCTGCGGATAAATTTTCGGTACATAGCTGAGAGTTGCTTGACTATTAGCCTGAAATACAGTAAACATCGAAGGAATTGCCAGCTCGCGCCAGCTCCTTTCTTTTGACTCCTGAGATAGGATGCTAACCATAACAGCCTGTTTCCAATTCCAGCGAGACCAAAAATTAGTTACTAGATTAAGCATCTTATTTAATTTAGGAAACCTGGCAGCACTACCGCCAACTTGCACCTTTTCCGCAGCAGCCACTAAGCGAAAATAATCTACTACAAAAGGCCAGATAGAGCGCGAAACAGTAGTCATAATAAACTTGCAACCGTCCCAAAAAGAAGGTTTGTTAGCAGAAACCGGCGCTAAAGTATCCAGCACAGCAAGTAAGGCAACTTCATCCCCCGCTGCGAGCAACTGTTGAGCCATCTCAAAAGCAACCAAACCTCCAAAAGACCAGCCTCCTAAAAAATAAGGCCCTTTTGGTTGAACCGTACGCAAGGCTGCGATGTAGTCAGCCGCCATGTCTTCAATGCTAGTTAACGGAGAACTTTCGCCGTCAATACCCTTTGGTTGCAGCCCGTAAAACGGTTGATTTTCTCCTAGCTGAAATGCTAACTCGACATAAGGAAACACGACGCCAAAGATGGGATGGACGCAGAAGAACGGGGGATTTTTACCGCGAGGCTTAATTGCAACTAAAGGCGACCATTCCAGAGAATTTGTTCCTGAATATAGCGAATCTGCTAAACCTTCAATTGTCGGATTTAAAAAAAGAGCAGATAGCGGCAACTCGCGCTCAAATTGCTGGTTAATCTCATTGATGAGGCGGATTGCCAGCAGGGAATCTCCACCCAGATCAAAGAAGTTATCGCCAATGCCAACGCACTCTGCGTTGAGGATTGTGGCCCAAATTTTGGCAAGGGTTGACTCGGTTGATGTGCGAGGTGCAATGCAGCTTTGATCTATTGAATTGCTAGTTAGAGTTCCCGGTGCAGGTAGGCGCAGGCGGTCAATTTTGCCATTGGGAGTTAGGGGCAGAAAATCCATCGCCACAAAAGCACTGGGAATCATGTAATTGGGCAGTTGTTGTTTGAGGAAATTGCGGATTTCCCCGGGATTAAGCATCTGATTTTGATTGGGGACGACATAAGCAACTAGGCGTTTGTTGCCCGACAAATCATCCACAGCAACCGCCGCTGTTTCTTTGACTGCTGGATGCTGAACCAGCAGCGCTTCAATTTCTCCCAATTCTATTCGATAACCGCGAATTTTTACCTGTTCGTCAGTGCGGCCTAAAAACTCAATATTGCCGTCGGGAAAATAGCGAGCTAAGTCACCAGTTTTATAAATTCGTTCTCCTGCTTTCTGGCTAAACGGATTAGCTATAAATCGCTGGGCGGTTAATTCGGGGCGGTTCAGGTAGCCTCGCGCCAATCCGCTGCCGCCGATGTACAATTCACCGGGAATTCCAACGGGTACAGGCTGTAAATTTTTATCTAAAATATAGAGTTGAGTGTTAGCTATTGGGCGGCCGATTGGCGGTTTTTTGCGTGAAGCGAAGCTATCCCGCAGGGAATCGCCAATTTCGGCCAAACTTGACCAGACTGTGGCTTCTGTAGGGCCGTAAGCGTTAAAAAATCTGCGCCTGGAAGCCCAGCGTTTAACAATATCCGGGGAACAGGATTCGCCAGCACAGATGATTGTTTGCAGTGCGGGAAGTTCGGCGTTTGGAAGGACAGCTAGCAGCGAGGGCGGGAGGGTAGCGTGGGTAATAGCATTGTCCTGCAAAAATTGGATTAATGTTTGTCCGGGCAACAAAGATTCTTTTTTGGCACAGTAAAGTGTTGCTCCGGTTCCCAAGGCCATGACAATCTCAAAGATTGAAGCATCAAAACTTAGGGAGGCAAATTGCAAAATGCGGTGATTTGAGTTTAAGTTAAAAGCTTCTATTTGAGCTAGGGCTAAGTTGTAGAGTCCCCGATGTTCGATTAAAACGCCTTTGGGTTTTCCGGTTGAACCAGATGTGTAAATGACGTAGGCTAGGTTTTTTGGTAGGATATTTGTAGTTGGGTTTTCTGGGCTTTGTCGGGCGATAATTTCTCTGTCGGAGTCCAAACACACTACTGAAAAAACTCCGTAATTTTCCGGCTGCGTCAAGTTTTTTGCTAAGTGCTGCTGAGTTACTAAAATCGACACCTGAGCATCTTCTAACATGAAGTTAAGTCGCTCTTGAGGATAAGTTGGATCTAAAGGCAGGTAGGCTGCGCCTGCTTTGATAATGCCTAGCAATCCGACGATCGCATCTAAGGAACGTTCTACATAAAGACCCACTAAAACTTCTGGTGCTGCTCCCAATTGCTGCAAGTAACGTGCAAGTTGGTTGGCTCGGCTGTTGAGTTGGCGGTAGGTTAACTGCTGGTTTTCAAAGACGGCGGCGACAGCATCGGGCGTTAGCGGAGCCCTCGAAGAGGATCGCGCGACTCGCTCTTCAAATAGCTGATGGAAACACTGGTTTTGCGGATAATCTCTCTGAGTGTCATTCCCATCGATTAATAATTGCTGGTATTCTGGCGCTGTCAGCAAAGCCAAGTCGCTGAGGTGCTGTTTGGAATTGGTAACAATGGCTTCGAGCAGCGTTTGGAAATGTCCCGCCATGCGCGCAATTGTGCCGCTATCAAATAAATCTGTGCTGTAGACAAATTGCCCTTGAATACTTCCTGCATCTTCCCACAAGTGGCACTCTAAATCGAGCTTGGCGGTTCCCGCGTCAAAGTCGATCGCCTCGAAAGCGATTCCCGGCAATTCTAGCGCTGCTATAGGAGTGTTTTGCAGGCTAAAACTAACTTGAAATAGGGGGTTGCGACTCAACTCGCGATCGGGGTGCATTTCCTCAACCAACTTCTCGAAGGGCAAATCTTGGTGAACGTAGGCTGCCATTGCGACGTTTTTTACCCGATGCAATAGTTCCCGAAAAGTTGGGTTTCCTGATAAATCTGCACGCAGCACTAAACTGTTGACAAAAAAACCGATTAATGCTTCTATTTCGCTCAGGTTGCGATTGGCGATCGGCGTTCCTACTGCAATATCTACTTGTCCTGTATAGCGGTACAGCAAAGTTTTAAAAGCGGCTAGTAGAGTGATAAATAAAGTCGCGCTTTCTTGCTGGCTCAATGACTTTAGCGCCTCGCTCAAAGCAGGTGATAGTGTTATAAATTGTTTAGCGCCGCGGTAGGAGGGAACGGCTGGTCTTTGCCTGTCTGTTGGTAGATTGAGTGTGGTAATTCCGTTTAACTGCTGCCGCCAATAAGCTAACTGCGTTTCTAATACTTCGCCCTGCAACCATTGGTGCTGCCATTCTGCAAAGTCGGCGTACTGCACGGGCAGTGCTGGTAAGTGCGATCGCTCATTTTTTACAAATGCTGTGTAGAGCATTCCCAGCTCTCGAATTAGCACTCCAATCGACCAACCATCAGCCACAATATGATGTAAATTCAGCAACAATATATGTTCTGTTTCACTCAGTTGTAACAGCGTTACTTTAAATAACGGCCCTGCGGCTAAATCGAAAGGGCATTGCGCTGCATCGGTTGCGAGTTGCAGCGCTGCGGTTTCTTGCTGAGTTGGCGAGAGATTTTGTAAGTCGATTGTGGGGAGGGATACGGTTAAAATGGGAGCAATAATTTGTACGAGTTCCCCTTCCAAAAGCGTAAAAGTGGTGCGTAAAGTTTCGTGCCGCTGCACAATTTCGTTGAAGGTTTGCTCTAAGGATCTTAAGTTGAGCGAACCTGTTAAGCGGAGCGCTGTTGAGACATTATAGAAAGGATTGTCCGGTGCTAATTGATTGAGGAACCAAAGCCGCTGCTGAGCAAACGATGCGGGGAATACAAAAACTTCTATTTCTTGCTGCATATTTATCGAAATTGCACCTGTTCAACAGCCATCATTTTTATTAACTTTCTAGATTATATCTCTTGCACTCATTCACAAACTCTCTTGAAATTATCTGCGTTAATCTGCGTTAATCTGCCTTATATCTGCGGTTGACCGATCAAAAATTTATGCAAGAGGTTTATTAAAAGATGATAGCTTCCGCCGCCGACTATCGCGCGAAATCGGCACTAAAGCCGGAGCTTCACTTTTAGCATTCTTATCTTTTAAACTTTCCACAATCTTAGATAATTCTGCAATTGTCGGTGCTTCAAAAACCCGGCGCAAAGGCAACTCTACCCCGAAAGCATCTCGCACTCTAGAAACAAGCTGAGTCGCCAGCAGCGAATGGCCTCCTAATTCAAAGAAATTGTCCCGGATACCCACTCGCTTTATCCCCAAAACCTCAGCCCAAATTTTGACTAAAACTTCCTCAATAGAAGTATGAGGCGCAACATAACCGCCAGCCCATTCTAACTTAATCGGCTGCGGTGCAGGCAAAGCGAGGCGATCGACCTTTCCGTTAGCCGTCACAGGTAGCGACTCCAGCACCACAAAAGCCGACGGAATCATATATTCCGGCAGTTTTTCTGCTAGATAAGCCTGCAACTGTGGCACTAATTTACGCGCTGCTTTAGCTTGTAAGGGATTGTTAGCATAAGAGCGCCAAGGACGCAAGTTATCGCTTCTGGTTTCTCGCACAAAATCTCTAGTTTCGCCCCGTGCAAACACTACATCGTAGCGCCCTTGACTGTCAGAATTAGACCAACTAATATTAACATTATACGGAACTTCCAAAGCATACCACGCTTCGGGATCGACTCCTAAATCCTCGACTTTTTCCACGGCTTTCTGCAACTGACCTGCTGTTGGAATTTTATCGACAACAGACAGCAATTCTGCCGCTTTCACCGCAGCAGTTACCCGCGCATTAGGCACATTAGCAACTCTTAAAACATCGAGTTGATTTTTTTGCAATAATATTTGTTGGATATTGGTAACAGTCAGATTCTGGTTTTCAGCAGACCAATCCAGCCGTTTTTCTGCGCCCCACTCCCCTTTTGACGATGATTTTGGGCGTGCTGTTTCAGACGCAATATGCAAAATAGCATTGTACCGAAAATCAGTTAACTCATTGTGATAACTACCGCGAATTAATTGAATCTCTACGCTGCCAATCTGCGGAAAGCGGTGCTTTAATGCGCTAAAAAAATCTGGTTCAATAACTAACTCTGTTTCTTGAAAAATTTGCATTTGTACTCGCTGCTGCAACTGTTCGCCCGCGAGAGAAGGTTCGGCTTGATACAGTTGTACCGAAGCGTGGAAAGCTGCCAGCAACGGCAAGCTGCGGACATCTCCGATGAATATAAAGCCGCCGGGAGCAGTTGCTTTCACCGCACCTTCTAGCACCTGCACGAGATAGTCTATATTCGGGAAATATTGCACGACAGAATTGAGAATTACTGCGTCAAAAGCTGCTGTCTCTACTCCTTCAAAGTCAGTCGCCATTTTCTGAAGCAGCGTTACATTAGCTAACTGTTGATTTGCCAAGTGCTGCTGAATATAGTTGAGCGAAATAGGTGAAAAGTCTGTTCCGCAATATTGAGTGCAGCAAGGCGCAATTTGGAACAGCAACAAACCTGTACCGCAGCCAATTTCTAACACTCGGCTAGGCTGCAAGGCTAAAATTTGGGCGGCTTGATTGTTCGCCCAGTCGCGCATCTGTTCTGCTGGGATTGGCTGATTAGTATAACTGCTATTCCAGCCCACAATATTAAAGGTTGGATCTGACTCAACAGCAGGTTGATTGTAAGTTTCATTGTAGAGCATTTGCCACTGCAAAACCTGTTCGTCCTGCAATTGCATTATTTGGTTTTTTTCGCTGGCACTGCTATATTCTGCATTCAGGGCAATATAAGCTACTAAACGTTTATCTCCCTGTCCATCTTCCGAAGCTATTGCTACAGTTTGCTGCACGGCCGGATGTTGAGCTAATTGTGTCTCGATTTCTCCTAATTCGATGCGGAAACCGCGAATTTTTACTTGTTCGTCAATGCGTCCTAAAAATTCAAGGTTGCGATCGCCTCTGTAGCGCACTAAATCGCCGGTTTTGTAAATTCGCTCTCCTGAATTTGGTTTAAACTGAGATGTTGCACCATTATCGAGAACAGGCAAGATGCCTGTTCCACAATAAAATTCATCTCTTGTGGAACAGGCATCTTGCCTGTTCCTAAACAAGTCATGGAGAATGGTGCCTGAATTTGGTTTAAAAGGATTGGAAATAAATCGTTCTGCGGTTAAATCGGGGCGGTTGAGGTAGCCGCGAGCGAGTCCGTTTCCGCCGATGTACAATTCGCCAACAACGCCGATCGCCACTGGCTGCAAATATTTGTCTAATATGTAGATTTGAGTGTTAGCAATGGGGCGGCCAATTGTCGGGGCGATGTCTGTTTGCTCTGTTACAGGAATATAACCGGAAGTTGTGACGACGGTGTTCTCGGTTGGGCCGTAATTATTTACTAGCTTAAATCGATGGGATTTTAAAGGATGTTGTTGCAGTTTTTCGCCGCCTGCGAGCAAGATTCGCAACGCTGTTGTTTGAGGCCAATCTAATAGCAAAACTTTCTCGGCTAAAGGTGTTGGCAAAAAGCTAATGGTGATGGCTTTTGATACTAACCAGTTTTGCAGTTTTTCAGGATCTCGCCTAATGTCATCTTCTGGAAAGTAGATGCTAGCTCCCGCGCCGAGATAAGGCCATATTTCCCACCCGCAAGCATCAAAGCCGATCGCTGCAATTTGCGTTGCTCGATCGCCCGCTGACACCCCAAACTCTCTTTGATGCCAAAAAACGAGATTTAACAAGCTCCCGTGCTCAATTTCCACTCCTTTCGGCTTTCCCGTGGACCCGGAGGTGTAAATCGCGTAAACCAGATTTTCGGCTGTGGCTGCGCTGGTGGAATTGTCGGCGATTTCTTGGGAAATCATCTCCCAGTCTGTGTCTAAACAAACTATCTGTAAATTGGGCGAGCGCAAATTCTCTACCCATTGCTGCTGAGTTAACACAACAGATAATTGAGCATCTTTTACCATAAAGCTCGATCGCTCAGCAGGATAACTCGGATCTAAAATTAAGTAAGCTCCTCCCGCTTTCAGGATACCCAACATCCCCACGATCAGATCGAGCGATCGCCCGCAGCAAAGCCCGACTAAAACTTCCGCCCCAACCCCCATTTTTTGCAAATAACGTGCTAGTTGGTTGCTGCGGAGATTTAGCTCTCGATAGGTGACTCGCTCATCTCCAAATACCAGCGCCACCGCATCCGGTGTCCGATCGGCCTGCATTTCAAATAGCTGATGGATGCACAAATCTTGCGGATAATCCGCTTGAGTATTGTTGCATTCAACTAACAAACGATCGCGCTCTTGGGAACTCAAATATTGCAAGTTTGCTATGCGCTGTTCGGGATTTGTCACAATGCTTTCTAACAAGGCTTGAAAATGCCCGATCAGGCGGGTAATCGTAGCTTCATCAAATAAATCGGCGCTGTAAATAACCATGCCGCCGATACCCTCCGAGCTATCAACCCACAGCTTATTGCTGGGCGATTGGTTGCTTCCCGAGCTGTTGGGCGATCGCTCCCACAAATGAAACTCCAAATCAAACCGCGCTGTACCCACATCTAACTGCTGCGGGCTGAGTGTTAATTCTGGCAATTCTAACCGATTCCCCGGCGCGTTTTGCAGCGCAAACGCCACCTGAAATAAGGGATTTTGGTTCAACGCGCGATCGGGGTGCAGTTCTTCTACTAACTTCTCAAACGGCAAATCTTGGTGAGCGTAAGCTCCTAATGCTACCTCTTTGACTCGGTTTAAAAGTTCCCGAAAAGTGGGATTTCCCGACAAATCTGTACGCAACACCAAACTGTTGACAAAAAAACCGATTAATGCTTCAATTTCACTGCGGTTGCGATTGGCGATCGGCGAACCTACAACAATATCTTCTTGCTGCGCGTAATGATAAAGCAACGTTTTAAAAGCTGCCAGCATTGTCATAAACAGCGTCACTCCTTCGCGCTGGCTCAACGTTTCTAAAGCCTCGCTCAGTTGTTTTGGCAGTTGCAAAAATTGCCTTTTGCCTCGGTAGCTTTGAATTGCTGGCCTGGGGCGATCCGCAGGCAAATTTAGCATAGAAATGCCGTTTAACTGCTGTCGCCAGTAAGCAAGCTGCGTTTCTAAAACTTCCCCTTGCAGCCATTCGCGCTGCCATTTTGCAAAATCAGCATACTGGATCGACAAAGCCGGTAAAGGCGAAGGTTTTTCGCTAGCAAATGCCGTGTAAAGCGCGCCTAATTCCTGAATTAGCACTCCGATAGACCAACCATCGGAGACAATGTGGTGCATATTCAGCATTAGTAAATATTCGGCATCATCTAACTGCAATAATGTGACTCGCAGCAACAAGTCATTGGATAAATTGAAAGAGCGTTGAGCTTCCTGGGCCGTGAGCCTGTTTGCTTCAGTTTGTCGAGATTCCTTTGGCAAGTTTCGCAAGTCCACTACATTAATCGGGAGGTGGAAAGCGGCACCTATTCTCTGAACAGGTTGCCCCGAAACTACTGCTAAAGTCGTGCGTAAAGCTTCGTGGCGGCGCACAATTTCATTGAAGGTTTGTTGCAGCGCCGAAAAATTGAGCGAACCTGTCAAACGCAATGCTGCGGGAACATTATAGAAGGGATTGTTCGGTACTAATTGGTCGAGAAACCACAAGCGCTGCTGTGCAAAGGAAAGCGGTAGATTTCCGTCCCGCCCCAGAGGAACAATCGGTGTAGGAGTTAAACTAGAAGTACGATTAGCTGCTTTTAAAAAGGAAATAATTTCGGCTTTTTTATGAGAAATTTCGACCCGTAGTTCGGGTGTAATAATTCCTTCGGGAGCGTTGCAGCGCAGGATCTCGCCCTCAACAAAAATATTAATATCTAGACTGCGAAGGTAAGATAAAAACTCAACTAACTCCACCCTGACAGAATCTCTGGCATTTGGCGATGAACTCGATATTTTTGGATCGGGCATTTTGAGTCATCCTGTCATTACTTGGGCAAATCAATAAATTAAATTCCACCAGCGCACAAGTTAAGAGCTTAACTTACCGCTTGCTTACTGTGGCCTAACCTGAGTATGATTCTGTGTGAATCCGCAACCCAAATTCTACCCAAGGTTTCAGCTTATGCCGTTCATGCCCTTCAATTTTCTGTTTCTATGGCTGGTGGGATTGCTGTCCGTCGGGGTACTTGGCGGAGGTATATACATTATTTACGAATGGTACATCGGCGAACTTGTAGGGATTTCCTACTTAGTCAGCGGAGTCTTGATGCTTCTTTGGTCTGTTGGCGGCCGCTTTATCAGTTTGCCCCTGTTCCGCCGCCCCGGTGCTGACGAACCCAAGCCGACGCGGACGGGTACGGTGCAGCGGGTAGAGAGGCCTGATGGCACTATTTTACAAGTAGAATTCTACGGCCCAGAGGACGGACAGCCGATTATCCTCTCACATGGTTGGGGGCCGAACAGTATGGTTTGGTATTACGCGAAACGGCAACTAAGCGATCGCTTCCGAGTGATTGTTTGGGATCTTCCAGGTTTGGGAAAATCCACTAGACCAAAAAACAGCGACTACTCCCTAGAAAAATTTGCCCGCGATCTCGAAGCAGTCATTGCCATAGCAGGAACTAAACCTGTTATCCTACTCGGACACAGCATGGGCGGCATGATTTCTCTAACATTCAGTCGGCTTTTTCCAGAACTTCTGGGTAGTCGAGTAGCTGGTTTAATTCTGGTAGATACGACTTATACTAATCCCCTCAAAACTGCTATTTTTAGCGGTTTATTACGCGCTTTGCAAAAGCCGCTGCTCCAACCTCTGCTCTACCTCACCATAGCTCTTGAACCCATTATGTGGGGAATGACTTGGCTGAGCTATCTCAATGGTTCACTGTACATCAGTGTAGAAGTATCGGGATTTAAAGGCACTGAAACGCGCGGTCAATTAGATTTCTCAGCTTTCTTATCAGCCTTGGGTTCTCCCGGCGTTCTCGCTCGCGGCACACTGGGAATGCTCAAATTTGACGAAACAAAAACTTTGCCATCAATTGACATTCCAGTGTTGGTGATCTGCGGCGATTCAGATATCGCGACTACCCCCCCAGCTAGCCTGCGAATGAAAGCAGAATTACCTCAAGCAGAGCTAGTTACTATAAAGCGAGGAGGACACATGGCATTAATCGAGCACAACCAGCAGTTTGCAGATGCTGTCAGGGCATTCTGCACTGAAATTTCGTGACTAAAAATGTGAGTTAAAACTGAGATATTTCAGCATTCTCAAGAACAGGCAAGATGCCTGTTCCACAAGACATTAAGTTTTTTGTGGGGTGGGCGGGACGCCCGCCCTTGAAAAACTATTACACAGCACCGATTTATTTGCGCCAACCTCAAAATTCCACATCTTCTCGCTCATTTTCGTCGGTTCTGGGAGTATCCCAACCTTTCGCAGCCCAGCGCATTGTTTCAATGTATTTTGCCAGACTCGCCACAGTCGGAGCCTCAAACAAATTGCTGACCGATAACTCGACTTGCAAAGCGTCTCGGATGCGAGAAATCAACTGAGTTGCTAGCAGGGAATGCCCACCTAGCTCAAAGAAATTATCGTAGATACTAACCTGCTGTTTTCCCAAAACTTTCGCCCAAATTTTCCCGATCGCCTTTTCGAGATCAGTCCTAGGCGCTACATAATTTTCTGTTATATCCTCGCTGTCTGTCTCTAGATCGGGCAAGGCGCGGCGGTCTACTTTGCCATTAGGCGTCAGTGGCATATTCTCCAACACTGCATAAGTTGCAGGAACCATATATCCTGGTAACTTTTCTTTCAAAAATTGGCGCAATTCACTTAATTTTAGATTGGAAATTTCTGATTTTTCATTGATGCCGTCAGGAATAACATAAGCTACCAAATGTTTATCGTCGGGGATGTCTTCCCTCACAATTACTACTGCTTCGCGCACTTGTGGATGCTGGCACAAAGCCGCTTCAATTTCTCCCAATTCGATGCGGTAGCCGCGAATTTTTACTTGGTCGTCAACGCGGCCTAAAAACTCGATGTTGCCGTCAGCTAAATAGCGGCCTAAATCACCTGTTTTATAAAGGCTAGAACCCGATTTATTGCTAAAAGGATTAGGAATGAATGCAGCAGCAGTTAAATCCGGCTGGTTGAGGTAGCCTTTTGCCAGTCCGTCACCGCCGAGATACAATTGACCCATAACACCGATCGCCACCGGCTGCAAATCCGCATCCAGGAGATAAATTTGCGTGTTGGCGATCGGGCGGCCGATGGGGATAGATGTTGCGGTTTCGGGTACGTCTTGCACGCAATAATAAGCCGAAAATGTGGTATTTTCTGTAGGCCCGTAAACGTGAATTAATAGAGTAGTTTGCGCCTGTTTTAGAAGTTTTTTAACCCATCTCATATCGACTGCTTCTCCGCCAAACAGCAAGCAGCGCAGCGAATTAAAAGCTTGCGGTAAAACTCTAGCAATTTGTTGAAATAAGGCAGTTGTTAAAAACAAAACTGTGATGCCTTGTTGGCGCAGTTCTAAGGCTAAATCGTGAGGCGAAAGGGTAATATTTGTGCTAATTCCCACGAGTTGAGCGCCGTTAAGCAAGGCTCCCCAAATCTCGAATGTGGCTGCATCGAATGAAGCGTTTGATGCTTGGGCAATTTTATCGGTAGGTTCTATTTTTATATAGTTGGTGTTGAGTACCAGCCGATTTACTGCTTTGTGGGTGACAGCAACTCCCTTCGGTTTTCCTGTTGAGCCAGATGTGTAAATAACGTAAGCTAGGTTGTCTGCTGTTACGGTGTTGGCGGGATTTTCGGCGCTTTCTTTGGCTATGTCTTCCCAGTCGCGATCGAAGTAAATCACCGAGTTTGAGAAGTCTCGGAAATTCTCAATCAATTTATCTTGAATTAGCAAGACTTTAACTTGAGCATCTTCCAGCATCAAGTTTAGCCGATCGCGCGGATAGCTCGGATCTAACGGTAGGTAAGCCCCTCCCGCTTTCAGTATAGCCAACATTCCGACAATTAGGTCGATCGATCGCTCTGCACAAAGCCCCACTAAAACCTCCGCCCCCACGCCCAGTTTTTGTAGGTAGCGCGCCAGTTGGTTGCTGCGACTGTTGAGTTCTCTGTAAGTAAGGTGCTGGCTGTCGAAAGTTAGGGCGACATCCTCCAGATGCTGCTCAACTCGCTCTTCAAATAACTGATGAATGCACTTATTTTGAGGATAATCTGTGCGAGTATCGTTCCATTCTCTGAATAATTGATTCACTTCATCCTCGCTCAATAAAGGTAAGTTAGAAATTCTTTGTTCGGGATTAGCTACAATGCTTTCCAGCAGCGTTTTAAAATGCCTCAGCATTCGGGTGATCGTAACTTCATCAAATAAATCTGTATTGTACACAGCTAACCCTCGGAGTCCTTCCGAATCTTCCCAATCTTCGCCGTATCTGCTCCTAAAATTATCGGAAGCTTCCCACAAATACAGCTCTAAATCAAAGCGCGTGGTTTGAGTCTCCAAAGGGAAAGAACTCAACTTTAATTCTGGCAATTCTAGCTCGTCCAGCGGCGCATTTTGCAGCCCGAATACCACTTGAAACAGCGGGTGGCGATTCAACGAGCGCTCTGGGTGCAATTCCTCGACTAGCTTCTCAAAAGGCAAATCTTGGTGAGCATAAGCTCCCAGGGTTACTTCCCGCACCCGGCCCAAAAAATCTCGAAATGTGGGGTTTCCTGAGCAGTCTGTTCGCAGAACTAAAGTATTGACAAAAAAACCGATTAATGCTTCTATTTCGCTGCGATTGCGATTGGCGATCGGCGAACCTACAACAATATCTTCTTGTTGCGAGTAGCGGTAAAGCAAAGTTTGAAATGCTGCGAGCACTGTCATAAATAAAGTCGCTCCTTCTCGCTGCGAGAGCGCTAAAAGTGCGTTTTTTAGCTTTTTAGGCAGTTCTAAATATTGAGTTTTTCCCCGATAATTTTGCCTAGCTGGTGCAGGGCGATCGGTCGGCAAATTTAACACAGAAATTCCGTGCAATTGCTGTCGCCAATAAGCTAGCTGAGTTTCTAATACTTCACCTTGGAGCCATTCGCGTTGCCACTCGGCAAAGTCGGCATATTGAAGTGATAATTCTGGCAGGGCAGATGGCTGTTGATTTATCAAAGCTGTATAGATAACCTCCAGTTCTCGAATTAGCACACCGATCGACCAATCATCGGAGGCTATGTGGTGCATATTTAGCAATAGAATATGCTCGGTTTCTGTCAGCCGCAGGATGGTTACTCGCATCAGCGGCCCGGTGGATAAATTGAAAGGGCGAAGAGATTCTGCTGCGGAGAGTTTCTTTGCTTCTGTTTGCCGTTGTGCAGGCGGCAAATCTTGCAAGTCTAATACTTTTAAATGAGTCTTGAAAGCGGGAGAGATTATCTGTACTGGTTGACCTGCTACCGCTGAAAAAGTGGTTCGCAAAGTTTCGTGTCGCTGCACTATTTCGTTGAAGGTTTGCTCTAAGGCTGTTAAGTTTAGGGAACCAGTTAAGCGCAGTGCTGTTACTACATTATAGAAAGGGTTTTCCGGTGCGAATTGGTCGAGAAACCACAAGCGCTGCTGGGCAAATGATGCCGGAAAGACACATACTTCGGCTTCCTCAGAAATATTCAGTTTTTCTATATCGTTTGTAAAGGAATTGTCATAAATTTCGGATGCCATATCTGTTGCTCTTCGGGGATGGGATGTGTTAATTTTTTGATGCGTGTGGTTGCTTATTGAGGGTGCGATCGCCTCTTAAAACTTTCGCGAGCAAAAGATCGGAACCTTTAATATAATAAATCTGGGTGCGGAAGTGCGGGAGAGACGCGGACAAAAGAAACCGGGTTTCTGGCTGCAGGATCAAGTTATCCGTTAAGGGGCTAGGAGTGCCACCCCCCAATCAAATTTAGTCGCAGAAGGGGTCATTAGGCTTGTGATTCGGGTGCAATCGGGTGAGTTAGATGCGACAATTACCGGGAGCAATCCGTGGAGAGGTCAAGCTGTAGTATGATTTCTAATTGCACAAAGTGTTCTTGGGGGGATTCCCTGCGGGATAGCTTTGCTTCACGCAATTTTCTCACATTTGTAGCTTAGCGACTACTATTGATTCAACAGTGTCCGCAATCTTTTAGAGCCACTCACTAGAACTTGCGGCCTGATTTGGCAAAATACTTAAGAACACTGAACGTGCAGTTTAAATTAGAGGTTATAGGCTAATGGCGCAGCGGAACGTATACTCGTCAAAGGACGAGCCAGAGGAAGTACAATCAGCAGAAGAAGTCCTCCACTCAGTAATGCAAGAACTGGACGCTTTGCATCAAAATGTCAAAGGCCAGTTAAATCAGGACATTACTCGGCTGCAAACTGAAAAAAATCACCTGATTGAAGATATTGAAGACCTCCGGGAGCAATATCGCAAATTGCAGTCTCAGCAAATGGAATCTCTGTCTGGGCGATACATTCAGCAGCAGCAATTGTGGCTGAAGCAGTTGGCTCAAGTTTTGGCTCACAATTTGCAGGATTTGTTGGTGCAGCGGTTCAACGAACTCAGCGCTAACTCGGGAAATTCTCTCAGCAGCCCTATTCCCAGCGGCGAGTTCCCCATACCCCTGCCGCCGAGCAACTACGACGAACGGGCTTCGCAGTTGCTGGCGGCGCTGGATGAAAGGATCGATCGCAGTTTCCAGATGCTGGAACAAGATTTGAGCAGCTATGAAAGCGAGCTTTCCGTGCGACTCAATAATATGCAAACCCTAGAGCGGCAAGGGGAAGAGCTGTTACAAAATCTCGTAAACCGCATCAGGGAAGAACTCGAAGAAGAAGAAGAAGAATATCTTGAGAATCCTTTCGATGCTCAAGATTCCTATCCCGAGGAATCAACTAATTCTGTTAATTCTGTCCGCCCGCAACTTCTGCCGCCAACACCTGCGGAAAGGCCGCGGGAATCCGTGCCACAGCCTTCTTCAGCGCCTGCTGCAACTGCTAAAGCACCTTCTCAAGTGCAAGCTGGTTTGGTGCTGGCTTTGTCTTCGGCGGTGGTATTGTCGCTGTTTAATGTTTGTTTAAGAATTTTGATTAAAGGCAAAAATCCTCGGATGATTTTTGGCTTGTTTGAAGTTGAGGGGGTGGTGACTCGGGGTTTTGGAAATTCTTTGTTGATTTTGTTGATGCGGCTGATCGTGGTGATGGCTTTGATGCCGATATTGGCGACATTTCTGTATCCTTCTGTGTGGAAAGATATTAGGCGGTTGTTCGAGTCGGGCGATCGAGCTTTGTGGAGCAAGGTTTTAGGAAGCGCATTTTTTCTGTTTTTGTCTCAGGTTTTGATTTATTTGGCGATCGGCAATATTCCAGCGGGGATTGCGATTACGATTTTCTTTATTTATCCGATCGTCACCGTACTGGGTTCTTGGATATTGTTTGGCTCTCGTCCCAGCACAGTCGGCTTTTGGGCGATGTTGGGAATTACCGCAGGCCTAATTTTGGCTGGGTCCCCGAGTTTTGCTGCCCCTGCTCGGAGCGGCGGCAATGTCGGGGTGGGAGTCATGGCAGCACTGGCTTCTGGGATTACCTTTGCAGGTTACGTATTGCTGACGCAAATGGCTGCGGGCAAGCTGCACCCAATTCCTTTTAGTTTAGTTAATTTCGCCGCGATTTTTGTATTTTCTTCCCTGAGTTTGTGGGTGCCACTGTCGGACAATTTTGCTCCTCAAATCGACCAAAATGTTTGGCCGGGTTTGATTATAGGAGGCGTTGTTTTAGGGGTGCTGACGCTGTTTAGCTATCTTTTGAATAATTTTGCCATCCGCTTTGCGGGAGCGGCCTTAGCGTCAGTTATTGGCACTTTGGGACCGGCGATGACGGGACTTTTTGCGTTTATAATTATCAATGAGAAGTTGCAGCCGGTGGCAATTCTGGGCATGGCTGTGGTGACGTTGAGCGTGGCTGCTATGAGTGTGGAACGCATAGTGGCTCCTCAGAAGAAGGCTGGTTAAGGCAAGAATTTGTCCTTCATACAGCAGATTCCACGTTGATGAATGACAACCGCCGATCGATCGCTCAATCCTCGTAGGGACAAGGCACTGCCGTGTCCCTACTGCTGTTAATAAACCTGGGATACGCTGTATATATCCAATTTAAAATCTAAAATCTAAAATCTAAAATCTAAAATCTACTTTACCTATGACTACAGTCATTAAAATCTCGCCGAACTTAGAGGAGTTCCTAAAACTTCCAGAAACGGAACCAGCTTCCGAATATATCAACAAAGAAATTATTCAAAAACCGATGCCTCAAGGTGAACATAGCAGATTGCAGGGTAAGCTTTGCAATGTCATCAACCAAATAGTCGAAACACCAAAAATTGCTTATGCTTTTCCAGAGTTGCGTTGCACTTTCGGCGGTGTATCACTTGTCCCAGATGTAGCAGTATTCCGGTGGGAAAGAATTCCCTTTCTACCATCTGGTAGAATTGCTAACCGCTTTGAAAGTTATCCAGATTGGGCGATTGAAATTCTTTCTCCCGAACAAAGCCAAACAAAAGTGCTTGCTAAATTACTTACTTGTTCGCAACAAGGCACTGAATTGGGGTGGTTAATGATTCCCGAAGAAGAAAGTATTTTAGCGGTATTTCCCGGGCAAAGAGTAGAACTGTACGAAGGTGCAACTGATTTGCCAATACTTAATGGGATTGAGTTACAATTGACTGTTGAAACAGTTTTTAGCTGGTTGAGTTTTAGTTAAGTTAAAAAGAGCTATCGCCATTCTTAAACAACAGAAAGAACCACTCGAAAACCCACAATACTAGCCTTACAATCCGGCTGATATCTGAGGCGGCACGCGCTGCGACAATTCGGAGGATGATCGTTCCAAGAACCCCCCCGCAACAATCTCAGCGAAGAGTCCCCGTCAGACTCCCAAACGCTACCATCAGCAGGCGCACCGTTATAATTATTGTGCCAAGAATCCGCGCACCATTCCCAAACATTTCCGTGGAAATCGTACAATCCGAAAGCATTGGGTTTAAAACTACCAACATCTGTAGTTTGAAACCGATAAACTCCTTTCGGCGCGTCAGCGTAATTAGAATTTCCGTTGTAATTGGCTAACTCGCTGGTAATCGTTTCCCCAAAGTGAAACGGCCCCGTAGTTTTCCCCCGGCAAGCATATTCCCATTCGGCCTCGCTAGGCAAGCGATAACGCTTACCAGTTTTTCGAGAAAGTCTAGCGCAAAACTCCACAGCCTCGTACCAAGATACATTTTCTACAGGTCGATTTGTACCTTTAAAACGGGCAGCATCGGGATTGAGAAACATTTTAATTTGCGGCAGCGCTGCAACTGCTGCCCACTGTGCCTGAGTGACTGGAAATTTGCCAATATAGAAAGATGCTAAAGTTACTGGATGCTGTGGTTTTTCGTCGCTGTCACCCCGATCGTTTGGGGATCCCATGAGGAAAGTACCGCCACGAACAGATACCATTTCCATGACTATACGGCTACCAAGAGGTTCTTCAAAAAAACGCGCTTTGCCGGTGTTAACATTAGTTGTTTTCCCGCCCTTGTCTACTGTCACTACTTGAAATTCAAAAGTGTTTTTGACAGCAGCAACTCTCTGGGAGGCTGGGTTCACTGACGAATTGGTGTTGGATTTTTCTCTCGGATTACCAGAGATATCGCTGTGGATTTGCCCGCTTTCATTGAGCGGGGGATTGATAGCAAGTTGTCCTCCCTTTATCCTAAAAGGATTTATACCAACTTGTCCTCCATTGGCACAATGGGGTTGGGGAGGTAAAGAATAGAGATTTAAAGCTTTGATTACTTCATCAGCAGATTGATATCTATTTTTGAGATAATCTTGAATTAATTTGTCTAAAACATTTGTCAACTCGCTGCTGATTTTTGTGCCGGCTGGCAACCGTTCTCTCCACATCCAGCCGCCGTTTATCGGGTCATAAAGGTCATCGGAACCGTCAACTTTTGGCAAACATTGAGTTAGCAGTCTCAGGCAAGTTATTCCCAAACTGTACAAATCGCTGCCGGGGAAAACTTGACCGCGCATTTGTTCTACCGGCGAATATCCGGGCGTTCCTACCGTCGTGCCTACTTTGCTCATCAGGGAGCCCGTCACTTGTTTGGAAATGCCGAAATCTATCAAAACTAACTCTCCCCGCCCTCCCCTTCGGAAAGCTGAATTCCGAAAATTTCCCGCCTTTGGCAGGGAGGAGTTAACAGAGGTGCGGCGCCGCATGATATTCTCAAGTTTGATGTCTCGGTGAATGACATGGCGATCGTGCACAAATTTCAGAATCGGCAAAATATCTGCCAGCAACTGCCAAATTTTTTCTTCGCTAAAAGCACCCTGCTGAGTTAATTCTGCTAGTAAAGTTTGCCCCTCAATCAACTCTTGTACTAAATAAAGTCGCTTGTCTTGTTCAAAATAAGCAATTAATCGAGGAATTTGGGGATGTTCGCCGAGTTCGTAAAGTCGTTTCGCTTCTTCTTTAAACAATTGTGAGGCTTTTTCAAGTGCTGAGGTTCCTTGAAATTGGGGTACAAACTGCTTGATTACGCAGGGATCGTCCATGCGATCGGTATCTACCGCTTCATAAGTTCTGCCAAATCCCCCTTCGCCCAACAGTCGAATCACGCGGTAGCGGTTTCTGAAGAGAGGCGTGAGGTCGGGCTGGCCGCAACTTTGACAAAATTTAGAGTTGTCGGGATTGAAAGGATGAGAACAGGTGGGATTAGAACAGTAGAACATATCTGGGAAGAAATGATCTGGTTAAGGTTATGATATATCTTTTTGGCTTCCTTATGGAATACTAACAATTAATAATTGGTTATTGACAATTGACGGTAGGGTGGACATTACCCGCCGCTTGTGTCGCCGCAACGGAGAAAGTAGAACGCAGAATTTAAAACGCTAATTAATCCAAATAAAGCAATTTGAGGGCAAAAAATTCCAGCGCGATCGACCTATTTTAGCAACCCGCTTACCGCCGATATTCGTCTGGAGATCTTGGTAATTGCTTTACAGGGTCCAGTATAGTACAACTCGGCGATCGCCCCACCAAAAAGCGATCGCACTCAAAGAACTATCGGACTAAGCTGATACGCAGCTAGATTGTATAATCTAAATATAGAATAAGCGCTCATTAGTTATAATGTATGCCAGCCAAAAACCATCTATCTCAAGATCAAAAACAGAGACTCGTTAAACTACTAAAAGAGTCTGACGATAATTACGTGAGGGAAAAAGTTCTAATTTTATTGCTAATAAATGACGGAAAAACTTATCGAGAAATTAGTGAATTTATGGAGATTGCTTACACAACAGTAGCTTATTGGTCAGTTCATGGCGACCCAGATAATTTGGAGAGTTTTTTAGATAAAAGAAGCCCAGGAAATTTTCGCAAAGTCACTCCCGAGTATGAAAAAATATTGATAGATACAATCGACAAAGCTCCGGAAGAATATGGATATGAATTTGGGAGATGGACAGCAGCCAGGCTAGCAACATATTTAGAAAAGGTCACAGGAATTAAATTGAGTAGTTCCCAAATATCTAGGATACTACATAAAAAAAGATACGTTTATATTTGGGCTAAATATAGTTTAGAGGATAAACAAAATCCAATTGAAAGAGAAGCATTTAAACAGAAGCTATCGGAGTATTTAAGAATAACTAAACAAACACCAGAGCTTTTACAGGT
>NZ_JAUBUI010000124.1:0-12207 GCF_036705385.1 Microcoleus sp. B3-A4
TTTGCTTTCTATTCTGCCATCAACTTGCCTGCTAAGTCTTTGAGTATTTATACTGGCTGCAAAACTGGGATGCTCCCCGATCGATGTTTTGCCATTCACCACAGCCTGAAATGGGACAGGGATACTCATGACGATTCTTCTTTTTGCTCTCAATTAGTTTCTCTACTTCAAAGAGCCCGTTTCCCGGCGCATTCATACCGCAAGGCGCAATGCAGGGAACCATCACATTACATCGCAATCCTTCCCAGAAATTCTCGACTAGCCATTTAATCTCTTCGGTGAGATAAGACAAAAACCGTTCTGGATAAGCAGCCCGCACCGTGATTTTTACATCCGTGTCAACATATTCCAGCAAAGCCCGACCGTTGTAGTCGTTGTCAAGCATCAAACCCCGTTGCCAATGGATACTTTTTTCGTAATTGCAACGCCCCAGTGAGTATTTGTGCAAGCGCACAATCAACTGGTAAAACAATCCTTCTGCTACTGCAAGTTGTCCTCGATCATCCACAATCCGGCAGATTTGCACTTGTTGTCTGTCTCCCGCTTCCGGTTGCTCTCCCCAATTGGGCAATTCCGGGCGTGTATCGCGTACAAGTTGAGCAATCAAGCTGGTATTGCTGGGTTTAGCCGGGTCGAGCACCACCCGGTAGGACAAATCGAAGCGTTCCATCAGCTTGAGAAAGATGGGATGTAGTTCTTTCGGGTAGCCGTCCTCGCCTGGAAACGGGGGATTACTCCATAATTCGCCCAGATGCTCAAAATCTACTAAACCGTTGCGGCGGCGAGTTGTTTCATCATCGAGTACGAAGCTGATTGCCTTTGCTAGCCAGTCGGGTTTGAGGATGACGATATCCCGCAGTATTGAATTGTAATCGTAATGGATCAAATACCCCAACCTATGGGAAATGCGAAGGAAAAGTTCTGCTTGTTCTTTATCGATTCCCTGTTGAGCGCAGATGGCAAGGACATCATCGTAGGGCAGATAGGCTTTGTCGTTTGTCAGCAAGATTTCCCGCACTCGCTGCCACTTGGCGGGAACAGAACGTCCCATTTCGGGAAGAGATGCGGCAACACTAGCAATCTTTTGTTTTAATTGTGCCAGCCCGGTGCAGGAGTTCTGAAGGTCAGGTTTGCTGTCTATATGGAAGAAGTCAAGCACCGTATCGCTACCGAATCGATCCTGAATTTCCTGTCTGTCAATGTCGGGTTGTCGCTGTCCGGGGCCGCCGTGGGTGGCGACTACTAGCACCTTGGCATCCGGTGCGCGATGCTTAATCAAGGTAATCCACTCTTTGACAAAGCCCTGCTGGGGGCCTTCCCGTGGCTTCCACACCACCAGATACACGGCTGGTGCACTGAAAAACAACTGGTGCGTCGATCTATAAACCGGTTGACCGCCAAAATCCCAACCATTGAGTGATATTTGTGTGCCACTGTCGGCATGAGTGAGGATAACTCGTTTAATTTCAATGCCGTGAGTGGTGGGACGACTTTCAAGCCATTCATCCTCGCGCAATGCTCCCAACAGACAACTCTTGCCCACCTCGCCTTCACCGATCAAAATCAGTTTGGCTTCATTCAGGGTGATTTGTGCTTGTGCTTTTGCCCGCAGGTATTGCAAGACGGCTCCAGTGCCTTGCTCATAGGCAGCAGCGAGGTCAGGATTCAGAGGGTTGTTGGAGAGGTTAAGCCCTTGCAACTCGGTGAGGGATGCGAGTGCCTCTGGCAGTTCCCTCAGTTGGTTTTTGGAGAGGTTAAGCCCTTGCAACTCGGTTAGCGAGGCGATCACCTCTGGCAGTTCCCTCAGTTGGTTTTGGCTGAGGTCAAGCAGTTGCAACTGGGCCAGGGAGGCGAGTGTCCCTGGCAGTTCCGTCAGTTGGTTGCCGGAGAGGTCAAGCTCTTGCAACTGGGTGAGGGATGCGAGCGCCTCTGGTAGTTCCGTCAGTTGGTTGTTTTGGAGATCAAGCAGTTGCAACTGGGTGAGGGATGCGAGCGCCTCTGGCAATTCCGTCAGTTGGTTTTCGGAGAGGTCAAGCCGTTGCAACTGGCTGAGGGATGCGAGCGCCTCTGGCAATTCCGTCAGTTGGTTATTGTAGAGGTAAAGCTGTTGCAACTGGGTGAGGGATGAGATCGCCTCTGGCAGTTCCGTCAGTTGGTTTTCGGAGAGGTCAAGCCATCGCAACTGGGTGAGGGATGCGAGCGCCTCTGGCACTTCCGTCAGTGGGTTGTTGTAGAGGTCAAGCTGTCGCAACTGGGTGAGGGAGCGTATCGCCTCTGGCAATTCCGTCAGTTGGTTTTCGGAGAGGTCAAGCTCTTGCAACTGGGTGAGGGATGCGAGCGCATCTGGCAGTTCCGTCAGTTCCAGACTGCTAAGATCAAGTTCTATTGCTCCCTCTGGCCGTGCCCGTTCAATGCGTTGCTGTGCTTCCCGATCGCCCTCATTTCCTAACATTGCCAATTCCTTGTTTGGATTTTTGTATATAAGTGCGATCGCCTTTTGAGATGACTCGGGCGATCGCCAGACATGATTTGATTTTGAATATTGCTTAATCTCACTTCAAAATAACATCAATATTTTGTCGATCGTGAGGTTTGAGTAAAGGAGAGAATAGAGAGTTTGTTAGAGGGTTAAGGCTCGTTCCCAGCCTCTGGGAATGCGTTACCACGCAGAGCCTGGGAACGAGCTAAACCCGGTTTCTGATTCCCTGCGCGATCGCCCAAGCATCCAAGAAACCGGGTTTCTGCGATTATTCTGGCATCTTCACGCCCGATTTTGTTAAGCAACCGGGTTTCTGAGCCCTGCGCGATCGTGAGCTTTGAGCAAACTCGCCGGATCGGGCCCAGCGGGGATAATGCAGCCGGGATTCAGCGGGAACAAATTGCCGTAATAATCGCGCTTCACAGCCTCCAAATCGCAAGTGCCAGCAACTCCCGGTAACTGGTACAAATCGCGCAGATAAGCTCCCAAATGCTCGTAATCTTGAATGCGGCGCACATTGCATTTGAATAAGCTGTAGTAAACGGCATCAAAACGGAATAGAGTAGTAAAAAGCCGCACGTCTGCTAAAGTCACCCGATCGCCACAAAGGTAACGACTCCTCAAGAGCGATCGATCGATCTCGTCTAAAACAGCAAACAATTCACTGCAAGCCGAGTCATAAGCAGCTTGAGATTGGGCGAAACCGCAGCGATAAACGCCGTTATTCACCGATTGGTAAATCTTCTCATTCCACTGGTCAATTTGTTCTCGCAAATCCAGAGGATAAAGATCCATTTGAGGATTGCTAGCAAACTCGTTAAACTCCGAGTTTAGCATCACAATAATTTCCGAACTCTCGTTATTGACGATCGCCTTTTTCGAGTCATCCCACAGCACCGGCACTGTACACCGCCCCTGATAGCCCGGTAAAGCCAACTGGTAAAGTTCCGGCATCGTGTTGCAGCCAAATGTCTCCGACTCCATCACCCACATTCCCCCTTCAGAGGGATAGACAATAGAAACGGATATCGCATCTTCAAGCCCTTTGAGCGCCCTCGTCACCAGAGTGCGGTGCGCCCAAGGGCATCCCGTACCCACGAAGAGGCGATACCGTCCCGTGGCGGGCTGGTGAGGGTTGTCTGGTGCAGTGCTGACAAAGTTGCGGAAACTGCTGCTGGGGCGAATGTATGCTCCGGTGCGATCGGGCGGCGCTAGTTTTGACATCATTAATTGCCACATTGATGTCCAGACAAATTTGCCTAGCTTGACTGTTACGGATGAAGGAAGCGATTTGTTTTTCACAATGCGATTAAAATAGGTTTGCTAACATAATCTGCTTATTTTAACTCACATTGCGAAGTTTATTCCCTCGTCCCTAGGCTCTGCCTGGGAACGCATATCCCGAGGCTCTGCCTCGCTCTGTTCCCTCACCTGGGAAGGACTTTTCTAGGATCTGCCAGAGGCTATTTCAGCATAAGCTCGATCGATCAATCGGCGAGCAACCGTCTGAATTCCCGTATGTTCGTAATAATTGGTAGTCATGTCTAAAAACGCCGCCACATAATCCAATTTGTCATCGGTAACATCAATGTATTGCTTGAGATGGCCTAAAACTATGGCGGGAGTTAAGCCGCGAGATTGTACTAAATTGTTCATCCAACCTTGGGCTGAGGCGAAAGTTGTTGTCACGAATCCAAATTTTGCTGCATTATTAGCGCCGGGAATTAGGTTGCTGATATTTTGGAATGTTGAGTTTTGCTGCAAGGTTGAAGGATTCAATCCGCCTATGGTATTTTGTGCTACTCTAATGAAGTCCGGGCCAAGGGGAATTAAACCGTCAGCACACACTAATGCAGCCATCCGCATCAGAGATTCGCCTTTGTAATGAGATAAATAATTACCAAAGCTTCCCACATTGTTAAGGGAAATGTTGTTAAGTTTGCAGTAGGCAATTAGCTCGATCGCCACTTTGACGCACAAGTCGATCGTTTGAGTTGTGTCAGCTTTGGGAGTGAGGCGGTTCAGAAACGAAAGAAAGCCGATGTTTTCGCCGATTTTACTGGCCATAGCCGTTGCACCTAACGCACTGTCGGCGCTGTCTGCTAACTGATAAAGCCTGACTACGCCTTGATATGGCTCGTTGGGGTTGGCGTAAAGCTCGATCGCGCGATCGCGAATTTTTCCCACTAATTTGCGCTTTGTTTCCCCTGTCACCGCTTGAATAGTATTATCAAAACCCGTGATATTGTTCCACTCCCCCGGAACCACAAAATCCAGAGATTTGAGCATCATCACAGTGACGCCACCAGACGGCAAATTGTCAACCAATTCCACAATAGATTTGCTCATCACAAACTCCTGAATAGCCAGATTTAAAGTGTTCTTCCAAATACTCCAGCTTCGGAAAATCTGATTCCAGATTCCCGCTTAATTCCCCAGCACTAAGTAGGTAAGCGCAAATAAATATTACACGACCAGATCCAGTTTTGCAATCCTCTGATATTTTCTCTCTTCTCTAACTCTGCGTTCTCTGCGATCTCTGCGGTTCATTAAAAAAAGTCTTTTCCCCAAAACATTTGCATTTCACTCGCCCTCACCAAGTTAAGTTTCATTATATTGACCAACTCAAAATCATCGCACTGTGTTAAAATAGAGGGCGCAAAATAGAAAAAAATAAAATATGACGGTTGCAGTTAACAAAACTCCGGGATTAGCCTCGCGCTTAGTAAATGGCGTACTCTCCATCAAGCCTTTGGCTAATCTAGCCAAGCACCAAGCGCGGGAAATGATGATTAAAAGAGCCGAAAGAATCGGCGTGCATTGGCGGCAAGATGCCCAAGCACTTTTAGCCCGGAATTGGGATGCAGAATTGTTCAGCGTCCAAAATCCCGATCTGGTTTACCCTAAATATTATCTAACTTCATTTCACGCCTACGAACAAGGTAATATGAGCTGGGAAGCTGCTACAGAAGTAGAAGTTGCCGCCCGTACAGTTCACGCGGGAATTTGGCCGGAAGCGGGTGCAGAAGGCGATGCAAAACTCCGCGCCAGCTATCACGAAGTCATCAAATCTCAGATTGCTTCTTCACCGCAGGATATTGTTGATTTGGGATGCAGTGTGGGAATGAGTACCTTTGCTCTTGGGGATGTTTACCCGGAAGCGAAGATGACTGGGGTGGAGTTGTCGCCTTATTTCTTAGCAGTTGCTAAATACCGTTCCCAACAGCGAGAATCTGAATTATTAAATCAAAAATCTCCAACTTGGGTTCACGCTGCTGCTGAATCTACTGGTTTGCCTGCGGCTGCTTTTGATTTAGTTTCTATTTGTTTAGTTTGTCACGAATTGCCGCAGAAAGCTACTAGAGAAGTGTTCCGGGAAGCGAGGCGTTTGCTACGTGTTGGCGGACATTTGACAATTATGGATATGAATCCCCAGTCGGAAGTTTATGCCAAAATGCCTCCTTATATTTTGACTTTGCTCAAGAGTACGGAGCCTTATTTGGATCAGTATTTTGGGTTGGATATCGAGCAAGCTTTAGTTGATTCCGGTTTTGCACAGCCGACGATAACTTGCAATACAGTCCGACACCGGACTATTGTTGCTAAGGCAATATAGCGGTTTTCACTAGAGTGAAGTACAGATATCGGGTAGGACACGGCAGTGCCGTGTCTAAAGCTGTATTTATTTAATTCGATTTAAAACTGCTATAAATGGTAAAATTGCATAGATATTATTCAATCCTTGGGGCGGTGCGTGAGTGTAAATAGTCTAATCTGTGGATTTAAAAATTTCTGCGATCGCGCCCCCTACTGATAAATAATTGCGATGCTACCGGATTTGATATTAGACAGGCGTAGAAGCTATTCACAGCGCCATTTGTTAGACATTTTGATAGAACCCTAAAAGTAGGACATCTTCATGAACCCGACAGCCCCCTCTCAAAACGTCATCGATTGTTTGCAGGTTATCTTGGATGCTACTGCATCGAAGAATTACGAGCTTTTTACTACAGTCGGTGATGCAGGCTACAAAACGAGCATTACACAAAAAATGTTTGACGATGTTAGCGAGCAGCTTGCTTCCCGCCTGCAAAAGGGATACTCAATTAATTATTTTGGTGAGATAAAACAAGGTAATTCTCCGATTTATTTGTGGAAGCTGAGTTTTGAAGATGGTGGAGATGAATTTGTGGCACACATGACAATGAATGGAGACAAAGTTGCTGGGATTTTCATCGAATAACATATCTTGCTTGACACGGCGTTTCACTGAATCTAACGCCGATCGCGCACAACCGTTAATCGAAATCGATCGGGCGGCACAAAGGTGATTCCCCGGCGCGCCGGACGAATTGGCCGATCGAGATTCGATACAAACTCACGGGAAGACAGCACCGTTGCTAAAACAAGTTTCATTTCAAACATCGATAACGCCATCCCGATGCAGCTTCGACTCCCGCCTCCAAATGGTAAAAATTCAGAGGCGGAAAACTTGCGATCTAAAAAGCGATCGGGATTGAACCCGGCCGGATTTTCGTAGGTTTGAGGGCGACGGTGGGCCAAATAGACACAGGGGATTAAAATCGTTCCCGGTTGATATGTATAGCCTTCGAGTTCGATCGTCCGTTTCACCTTGCGCGGCTGCGAAATTAAGGCAATTGGATAAACCCGCAGCGCTTCCTTGCAGACTGCTGTTAAGTAGGGCGACTGCGAAAGCGCGATCGGATCGGGATTCTCGCCCAATTCATCCAATTCCTTCCGCAACCGAGCAAGGCATTCGGGAAACTGATGCAGCCAGTAAAACGCCCAAGTCAACGCCGATCCAGTCGTTTCATGTCCCAATAACAACAGCGTCATCAACTGATCGCGCAATTCTCGATCGCCGATGGATTCGCCGGTGTCGTCGCGGGCCATCATCAACACCGACAGAATATCCGTGCGTGACGAATCGAGAGAATGCGATCGCCTCTCGGCAATTTCCGCATAAATCAGCGAGTCAATCTGCGCCATCTGCTCCAAAAACTGCCCCCACGGACTCCAAGAACCCAAATTTTGCTGCAACGGTTCAAAGAAAAATTGTAGGGAGTACAGCTCAGAGGTAATCGCCTCTAAAAGCCTGCTGAGCAATCGTTTCAGGCGTTCGTAGCGCTCTCCCGGCACTAATCCAAACACGACTTGCAAGATTACTTGCAGCGAAATTTCTGACATTTCTTCGCGGACTGCGATCGCATCTGGGGCTTTCCAGTCGATCGTCTGCTTTTTCGTCAAATCAACAATCAAATGCCCTTGACTGTGCAACTGTTCCCGATGCAGCGCGGGCATTAATAGCTGTCGCTGTCGCAGATGCCGCGGCCCTTCATTCATAATTAGGGATTCATTTCCCACCAGCGGGCGAAATACGTTGGTCACTTTGCCAAACTCAAAGGCATCGGCTAACGTCGTAAACACCGCCTGAATCGCTTCTGGACTGCCCAGAAACACCACGGGGGGCGAAGAGGGCCCCAACACGCGGGCGGTAAATGTATCGCCGTATTTGGCAGAGTAGCGATCGAAAAATGCGATCGGGTCAGCTACCAGCGAAAGCGTTTGGAACAAAGCAGGAGAACGAGATCCGGTAGGCAGCGTCATTGAAAAACAGGCGATACACAATATTTCTAGTGTATTTTGACATACTCCGAAGTCCTCGATCGACCTTGCACCCTGAAATTTATCTGCGATCGATTGCCAAGGCCAGTAGCAAAAATACTAATGCTATCGGGATCGATCGCAGATTGTACGGCTAGCTTCCCAACCTAACATGACTGTTTTACGCTCTACTCCCCAGCCATAGCCACCGAGTTCTCCAGATTCTCGAATGACTCGGTGACACGGAATTAGATAGCCGATAGGATTGTTACCGATCGCATTTCCTACAGCTCTAGCAGCAGTTGGGCGAGCTACCATTTGAGCTATACTCTGATAAGTGGCGATCGCACCAAAGGGCAATTGCAAAAGTGC
Organism: Microcoleus sp. B3-A4; assembly: GCF_036705385.1. Lineage (NCBI taxonomy): Bacteria > Bacillati > Cyanobacteriota > Cyanophyceae > Oscillatoriales > Microcoleaceae > Microcoleus > Microcoleus sp. B3-A4. The sequence continues at coordinate 8,477 of NZ_JAUBUI010000124.1, forward strand.
TCGCCAAACTTGAATCTGAAAGTTAGTGCCTTTTACCAAGAGCGTTAGTGGTTTTTGCTCGCTGAGAGTTTCTGAATTGAAAATCAGGTCGCGCAATGATTGAGTGGCTTGCTCATCACGAATGATTTCAGCGTTTTTCCATTCCAATCGCAGTCTTTGTGCGGCGGTTTGTTCGTCTGTTGTCTCCAAGAAATAAAGATTACAAATACCACGGGTAGTTGTCGCGATTAAAGATGTGCCAAAGGGGGTATCATGAATGCCATAACGAATTTGTAAACCTGCTCCGCCTGCTTTGAACTCCCCTGGTGACATTGCTTCCAAGTTCACAAATAAATCGTGTAATCGTCCGGGACTCGATAGTCTCACGTCCAATGTTAGGTCTAGAAGGCTTTTAGTCTGAGTGATTTTTGACTTGGCATATTCAACTGTCAGATATTGCAAAAACCGCTTGGGGCTAATGCCGGCCCATTGAGTGAATAGCCGTTGAAAATGATATTCACTAAGTCCTATGTGCTGGGCCACAGTTGCCAGATTGGGCTGGTTTAGGTGGTGTTGTCGCATAAAGGCGATCGCCCGAGCAATCCGGTGATAATCTTCGCTAGCATAGACACTCGCATTCTGCATCGCAATCATCTAGTCTAAATCAAGGGAATTTTGATGTTTCCTTACTTTAGCTATAGAGCAGGCTCAAAGCCACCCGTTTCTTGCGGTGAATGCACTCAGTCGATTTTAGATTTTAGATTTTAGATGGAAGAAAGCGAGCTCACTGCTAAACCCGGGGGCTGGCGATGATGATGAGCGAGCTTTTTTCTCTATCCACGGATGCCTCGGGCGACTTGTAACCAAATTTCTTGATTGTCAGTCACTTAACCGAACTTTCGCTGTCACCCTCCCCGCAACTGCGTCACCAAGTGAACTAATTCAGGTAAAATTAGCTTTTCCACAGCTAGTTTCACACCATTGCTAGAACCCGGAAGAGAAAAGACTAACTTGCCTTGATACACCCCTGCAACTGCGCGAGAGGCGATCGCCCTCGAACCAATTTCTTGATAGCTCAAAAACCGAAATATCTCACCAAATCCTGGTAAAATCCTGTCTAGCAAACTCTCCATCACATCATAAGTCGTATCTCGGGGAGCGATGCCCGTGCCGCCGTTAAAAATGATTGCATCCACATCTTCACGCTGGGAAAAAGCCTGCATTTGCAATACAATTTTGGCCGCATCATCTTTAACAACAGTGTAAGCTACCACAGAGTGACCCGCATCTTTTAGCAGCTTCTTAGTTAACAAGCCGCTATTGTCTGTTTCGGCCGAGCGCGTGTCGCTAACAGTAATGATAGCGCAGTTTACGGTTATTTTAGATAAGTCCGGGTGAGGAATTTGCGTCATATAACAGATGTTGAAGGAAAAAGAAAGAAGCAAGAAGGAAGAGGAAATCAGGAAAAGGGAAGAGGGAAGAAGTCATTAGTTAGTTGTGATTTGTTCGTTGTTAGTTATTCATTATCAAATAACTAATAACCAATAACCAATGCCCCATACCCCATGCCCTATGCCCTATTCCCCATCAATTATGCCTTGCTAAATCCTAAGCCGTTTGCTTCCGAGTAGCGTTCCATAAAACGCATAAATCGATCCCATTCTTCAGGACTTCTCATTAGATAAAGAGCTTCCAAACCCGCAGGCTGACCGTTGATAAACTTAGCCTTAACCTCGCGAGTGAGGAGTTCGCCTTCTTCGTCGATCATGTACATTCCAGTAATGTCTTCGGTACTGGTGCTGCTGAGAGCTTTGGGATTTTCAAAGATAAACGTGGCAGTGCCTTGAGCTCCCGTTTTAGAACGGGTTAGGCGCACTTCGGGCACAGCATCTTCGTCTATACCCCGAGAAAATTGAATTTTAGCCATAATCTGACAGTGGAACCTTAAGGATTGCTTAATTTCTTAATGTTTAATCATAAAACGATTCGGGTACTCGAAAATCAAGACTTGGGAGAGTGGGAGTGGGTGAGAGTGCGTGAAAGTGGGTGAGAGTGAGGCAATTGGAGACAAGGGCGAGGGGAGATGGGTTGGTTCTTTGTACCCCAAGTTATCCTCTCCCTTGTCTCCCAATTCCCTTAGACGATGTAAGGAGAGTTAATAGGATCGGCCCGCTTTGTGGCTACCAGAGTTTGGTAGATGAGGGCGGATACCTCGCCACGGGTGATGTCGTGGGCGGGGGAAAGCTTTTCGCGCGCGGGATAGTTGACCACGATTTTGCGCTCTGTGGCGGTTGCTATCTCGTCGGTGGCAAAACTGGGAATCTGAGCTCGATCGACATAAACGCTCAAAGAATTGGGGTTGCCGCCCGCCAACTGCAAGCCGTTTACCAAAGAAACGATCGCCTGAACTCTAGTCAAATTCTGCTCCGGGCGAAACGTGCTGTCTGGATATCCAGCCAAAAAGCCAGCTCGATTAGCTTGGTCGATCGCTCCCTTGGCCCAAAAATCCGCCGCCACATCCTTAAAAACCGTCGCCTCACGGCGCGGCACCAATTCAAACGCCTTCGCCAGCATAGCCGCATACTGAGCTCTAGTTACAATCTCGTAAGGTTGAAAAGTGCCGTTGGGAAACCCGCTAACAATATTCATCTTTGCCAAACGATCGATAAAATCCTTGGCCCAATGCGTGCTGATGTCGCTAAACTGTAGCTTGCCAGGAGTCTGAGTTGGCGTCACATTGCCCAAATCAAATAAACCTTTCACCCGCGAAGAATTGAGCTGATTTCCCACCGCAGAAATCTTAACCCCAGTCGCGTTTTGCAAGTCTAATTCACCGTTATTCTGAAAAATATTGCCGCCCAAATCTTGAGCAGTACCAATATCTGGCAGCGACTTCCCCCCCGCAGTCAAACCGTCTTCGGTATTTTTTTCAATGCGATTCTTACGCAAAATCGGCTGACATTCCCCCGCTAAAACGATACCGGAGCGATTTTCCAAAATTTGGTTATCAACAATCAAAGGAGCCGACTGAGCTTGCAGGGAAATGCCGAAACCCGTCTTTTGAAAAATATTGCGCCGTATTGCTCCTTTAGCAGTTCCCGCCACAATCACCCCAGCGGCTGAGTTTTCCACAAATATGTTGTCTAGAATCGCAGGATTAGCAGTTCCCGTGGCAAAAATGCCTTCGCCCTTACAAAGTGTGAAAGTGCAGTTAGCCACAGTCGGAGAAGTTGACTCAATCCAGACTCCCGTGCCGCGACTATCGAGATTAGTAACAGTTATTCCGCGCAATTCTGAATTAGTTGCTAGCAGTATCGTGATATTTTGGCCTGCAGCGGTGGGACTGACAAATTTGCCGCTGCCTTGAATCAGAATGCCTCTACCTTTGTTAGTTTCATTGCCAATAACTTTTACTCCCGAAGGAATTTGCAAGGGGAATTGTTCGCCACTAGCAGCGCTGTAAGTTGCCGGTGATAACTGAATCGTAGTTCCCGATGCAGCGCGGGCGCTCGCGCGGGCTATAGTTTTGAAGGGAGCAGATTGGCTGCCGACTGCGGAATCGCTGCCTGTTTGCGGGTTGACGTAAAGTATTGTCATGTTTTTGTTAAAGAGATAATTGGCGATCGAGCTTTTGTGCAATTTTCATTGTCTGCGAACTTTACCCCGGATACATATTCCAATACGGTTCAGTTAAGGCTCAAACCGTGGTAAATTAGGTATGGTGTCCACAAAAGGAGAGCAAGTTAGCGTGC
>NZ_JAUBUI010000125.1:0-11802 GCF_036705385.1 Microcoleus sp. B3-A4
TTATGTTCTAGTAAGCAAATCGAAAATTATTTGGCTCACTGCTGTTACTGTACCTCTTAGTCACGCAAAGTGCTGTAACCAATAGCAAATAAGCAATAATTAATTCCCAATTCCCAGGACTAATGACTAATTATGATTCATATTTATACAAAAATTAAACAAGGGCAGCGATGGCTCGATCGCTATCGGGGACGAAAACCGATATTTGCCTGCGTGTTAGGATTTACCGCTACTGGCTTAATTCCGGGGATTTCAGCAGCAGGAGCAACCCCGCACGATCGACAATTTACTTGTTTAGCCGATGCAGAATTTTTGTATAACGGCCCCCAAACGTCGCCCCAATATCCTTTGCCGCCCCTAGAAGCTGGTGCCTCCCCGGTACTAATATCTCGCGCTGTAGTCGAAGCTTTGGAACTTCCCCTGTACCTATTTAATGCTGGTTTGCCCCTCCCACCTCCGGTACCTGCAATTGATTTGGGCGGCACTCCGGCAAAGTGTCTGATTTCTGGGAATGCTTTAGAACTCGAAACAGTCAAACATTTGCTCGAACAAGGATTAATTTGGGGAGCTAAATTGGCTGCTCAAACTAATGGCAGCTATTTAATTTTAGGGGAGTGCGTAGTCGGGGGAACGACTACTGCTTTGGGCGTGTTAATGGGTTTGGGTATTGCAGCCGCGGGCAAAGTTAATAGTTCTCATCCTCGCTGCAATCACGCTCAAAAATTGGCTGCGGTGACAGCGGGACTCAATAATGCTGAGTGGGAAATTGGCGGACAAAACAGCACTCCCCTGGAATTGGTAGCGGCGGTGGGCGATCCGATGCAAATAGCGGTGGCGGGAATGGCGATCGCCGCGAGTCGGACTTGCGGGGTGCTTCTGGCCGGGGGTACGCAAATGCTGGCAGTGTACGCTTTGATGCAAGCCTTAGCCCGTGAATATGCTCTAGTATGGAGTCCCGAACAAGTCGCGGTGGGGACTACACGCTGGGTGGCCGAAGACCCTACAGGAGACACTGTAGGACTTGCTAATGATATCGGCGGTGTGCCTCTGTTGGCCGCGCAGCTAAGTTTTGCTGGATCTCGCTACGCGCAACTGCAAGCTTACGATCGCGGCTATGTTAAAGAAGGTGTCGGTGCGGGAGCCTGTGCGATCGCCAGTGGTCTGACTGCAAATTGGACTCCTCCTCAACTCCTTCAAGCTGTTGAAGCTTTAGCCTCGCGGTGTGAAATTCAACATTAGAGAGTCCTGGAGGCAAAAAACCAGGTTTTTACTGAAAATATTGGGGTTTTGCAGCGACGAATACACTCGCAAACCGGATTTTTAGTTTTCTGTGCATCCAGGAATGTTAGGAATTAAACATTAAAAATTCAGATGCGGCGATCGAGCTGCGAACATGGTTGTGCTGCTCACCCAGCTTCGTTTTTGCTGAATAATTATATCACTTTCTGTAGCATTTATGCTCTCAGATTTACAGAAGTTCCTACACAATATCTGGCTTTGATGCAGTATCCCCCCTGCTACTTGCGGGAGATAAAAAACTCTATACAATGAATCTATAAGTAGACGAGCATAAATCAACGCAACTTGTATTTTTTTTTAGTACCGATCCCCGCTAGCAATATTTAATTAGGCCCGCCTAGATGTTGCGAGTGCATTCTTTTGGAGAGCAACTGTTCTTCCAAGGCGGCAATTCGATTGTAAGCTGCTGTTAGCTGAGCAGTTAATCGCTGGATTTGAATCTCTGCGCTCAGCTCTTTTTCCAGGCTTTGAGAATTCTTGTCGAAGTAGCTGTCATCTAACAGTATGTCCTTGTGTTCGAGGAGGGCGTCGAGACTGCTGTAGCTTTGATACGACGAGGTTTGGTCATTTCCTAGGGTTCCAGAGCGATCGTTTCTCTGTTGCTGGGTCAGCTTCGTCTCCTTGGCAGACTCTAAGAGCTTTTCATTGAGGTTTTCTATGAGTTTGTAGAGGGCATCGACTTGTTGGCTCAATACTGTAACTTGCTGGCGGAGCGCTTCCATACAATCATCCTTTGGCTCGTAACTTATATCTTTACATTTTAGGTAAATCTTTACATAACTTGGATTTATCACTAAATTATTTAATTTTTGACGTAATTGTTGTGTTCCCAGTCCTGACGGTAGATTTAGGGAGCCAGCTTGAAGATAATCGCTCGCCATTCGTGAGTCGATTGTAGATTTTAGATTCTAGGTTTTACACAGTCTGGGACACAGGAACCGGGTTAGTTAACCCCCATACTTCGTTCAAACCTTCAATCAGAGTTAAAACGTCGGGTTTCTGAGAGTCGGATCGCAGAGCGTCCTATTAGATTGACTTCGCTCTCGCCACTGCTTTCAGGACTCAGATGAATGGATTTTTAGTTTTTTTAGTTATTAAGCTGTCGCCGATTTAAAAAGGATTTTTTACTTCGGTTGTGTAAAAAGCGTCATCCAACGGCAGATGGCAGCGCTCTTGTTGTTTCGTTATATTAAAAAATGTAACACAGATGCAGTCGATCGCCCCCGCTGGCGAGGCAAATTGGCCCAAAAGAACTTTTCGCAAACAAATCAGGCGTTAAGTTGACGGAGTTTTCGGCATCGGAAAGCTCGATCGACAGACTCAGACCGCAGCAGAACCGAGTACAATGGCTCTGTGTTTGAGGAAGAAATAAGACAAATCGGCGCCAACTACCGGACTCGACAAACAATTATTTCCCGGGCTGTACAACACAAAACGATCGGTCAATATTTAGAAAAGCGGATTCACAGGTGAAACGAAGGTCTTTGCTATTGGGGGCCGCCACCCTAACTTTAAGTCAATTGGCGGCAGGGTGCGACTCGAAGCCCATTCTCAAAATTCGATCGCTCAAAAACGGTATTCCGGCCCAACTGGTAAGCAAATTTAGCCGCGATGTACAACCGTCTCCGCTTTTGCAGGTAACGCAAGAAGGACAATTAAAAGAATTATTCGCCCTGTTGCAGGAGTGGAAACAGGTTCCCAAATCAAAAAATCAAGCTAACTTGGTGATGTTGGGAGATTACTGGCTGACTTTGGCAATTAGGCAAAAATTGATTAAGCCGATCGATCCTGCTAAGTTTGCTAATTGGCCACAATTGCCCGAAAGATGGCAAAAACTCGTCAGGCGCAACGATGAGGGTAAATTAGATCCTCAAGGTAAAGTGTGGGCTGCACCTTACCGCTGGGGAAGTACGGTAATTGCCTATCGAACCGACAAATTTAAGGCTTTGGGGTGGACTCCGACAGATTGGAAAGACTTGTGGCGATCGGAATTGCGCGATCGAATTTCTCTGCCAGACAGTGCCAGAGAAGTTATCGGTTTAACATTAAAAAAACTCGGAAAATCTTACAATACGCAGCAATTAGATCGAGTCCCAAATCTTAAAAAAGAACTCGCAAATCTGCACCAACAAGTTAAACTTTATAGTTCTGACGCTTACCTGCAACCATTAATTTTAGGCGATACTTGGTTGGCAGTAGGTTCATCTGGGGACTTGCTGCCGCTGCTGCAAACTCAAAAGGATATTGCTTTAGTAATTCCAGTTTCGGGAACTGCACTTTGGACAGATTTGTGGGTAGAACCAGCATCAGGCAATCCAGTTTCTTTAGTGGAAAAATGGATTGATTTTTGCTTGCAGCCTCGGGTTGCTCCTCAATTATCTTTGCTGGCTAAGGCTAGTTCGCCGATAATTGTCGGCATGAAACCCGAGGATTTGCCGGAAGCTGTTCGCACTAATTCTGTGTTGTTGCCAGATGCGAAGATTCTTGCTGCTAGCGACTTTCTGCTGCCGTTTGGGGATGCGGGGATTGCCCAATATCGATCGCTCTGGCAAGAAACCAGGCAAGTAGTGAGAAGTTAAAATGTAGAGTGCGTCAGCTCTTGGTTTATCGATTATCCAGAAAATTACTCGCGGCTGACGCACCCTACTAAAATCCTTTCACCCTTCCTCGAATACCCGGATTTGAGAGAGATTCTAAATCAATGCGACAGTTAAGCCGATCGCCCTGGCACGAATAAACTGCCAAAGCAGTGCCTTGACGGTTGCAAACCCGCACATTGTAACCATAATCGTTGGCGACAGTGCCAAAGCGGTTGACAAACTGATAGCGTTCCATATAATCGAGCAAACTCCAAAGTTGGCGGTTGACTATGATAATTACCCAAGTATTGCCGGGATCTACAAACCAGCGATCGAGCAATTTTCCGCCATAGAGTTTTTGAGCTAACCACAGACTCGGCACACTTTTTTCGGTTTGCGAAAGCGGAGGCGGCGGCAAATTAGCAGCGTTGCCAGTCGGGCAGCTCGGCTGCTGGGAATATGCGGCAGATTGTCCCCACAGCAAGGCTCCGAAGCACGCATAACCCGCCATTAGTAACAAAAATAAACTTTTTGTCAAAATGCAATTATTGCGGGTATCAACATCGTATTTCATAATTATTGTTGGTTTTTTTTTATATTTTCTGTAGGTGCGGGTTTTACCAACCATTCATATCGGAAACTCGCCATCTAGAAAACCCGCCACCGCATAGGATATAACATACATCAACCTTACATTTTATTAGATGGAAAAGATGTACATTGCGATTTTGTCTTGTGTTGTTGCTGGTTTATTAGATTGTTTATTTTTGGCTTTTATTGTTGGTAAAGCCCCCCACTACAGTCATGTTAAAATTCCGATCGCTTAAACAATGAAGCAGGCAGAAAAGCAGTAAAAGTAGAACCGCAATCTAACTCGCTAGTTACTTCAATATCGCCGCCCATCATCTGACAAAAACGCTGGCTGATAGTCAGGCCCAAACCTGTACCGCCGTACCTGCGAGTAGTTGAGTTGTCAGCTTGAGTAAAAGGTTGGAACAGTCGCTCTTGCTGTTCTGGTGTCATGCCGATGCCCGTGTCAGTCACTCGGAAAATTAAAAAGTCTGCATCCAAGATTAACATTTGAGCAACTCTCGGTTGATATTTATTTTTTAATTCTTCACTGGTAATTCTTTCGACAGTAAGCACGATCGTCCCCTTAGCACAAAACTTAGCAGCATTGCTGAGCAAATTCAGCATTACCTGCCGCACTTTCATCAAATCGCCGTGCATCGCGCCGATATTGTCAGAGATCAATACTTCCAAAGTATTGCCGTTTTTATCCATTAGCGGTTTGATAGTTGTTACCACCTCCTCTATTAAGCCTCCAACATCGAAGCTTTCGAGGTAAATCTCCATCTTGTCAGCTTCAATTTTGGAAATGTCGAGAATGTCGTCAATTAGGTGCAGCAAGTGTTTGCCAGCAGTGCGAATTTTGTCTAAATCCGAGACTACCTCTAAGTTGCCTAACTCTTCGGCATCTTCCACCAGCATATCGCTGTAGCCGATAATCGCGTTGAGGGGAGTGCGTAACTCGTGGCTCATGTTTGCCAGAAAAGCACTCTTGGCGCGGTTGGCGAGTTCTGCTGCTTCTTTGGCCAACTGCCACGCTTCCTCCGCATCTTTGCGTTCGGTGATATCCCGGAGTGTCGCCACTACGGCTTCGACGCTGCCGTCTGTCGCACAAACCGGACTGAGAATGTACTCGTAGTCGCGGGTTCCCCAGTTTGCCGTGGGGACAATTACTTCGCCTTTCTTGGGCTCGGCTGTCGCAAATATGGCGTGGCATTCTTGGTGAACCCGCCGCATAATTGTTGGCGACCAGCCTAATTCCTGCCAGGTTTTGCCAATCATTTCTCTGGGGTTCATGCCGGCCGCTTGAGCGGCGGTGCGGCTGACATAGGTGTATTTTCCCGATCGATCTACTAGAAAAATTAGGTCAAGAGAAGCGCCTAGAATGCCGTCAACTGTTCTGGCGTGTCGGGCTACCTGAGCGGTCATTTGTCTGACTGTGATGGCACCCCGGACTCGGGCGGCGAGTTCAAACCGCAAGAGTTCGTTGGCTTGTTTGAGGAATAGGGTGCGCTGTTCGACTTCTATTTCTAGTTCTGCTTTGGCTTTTTCTAGGGTGAGTTCGGCAAGTTTACGATCGCTCACATCTGTAGAAATTGTACCGACTGCATAAGCTTTACCTTCGGAGTTGCAGAGGGGAAATTTCAGAGAAATATAAGTGTGCGGGCCGTCGTCTTGAGGGATGATTTCTTCGAGGGTTAGGGGCGAGGAGGATTCGAGAACTTTCAGGTCGTTTTCCCGCAAGGCTGCTGCTTTGTCTTGGGGAAAAATATCGGCGTCGGTTTTCCCTGTTATTTGCTCTTTTGCGATGTCGAACAAATTGTCAAAATGGCGGTTGGTGAGCAGGTATTTTCCGTCCGCATCTTTGATGTAAATTACTGCTGTTGAGTTGTCTAAAATCGCTTGCAGCAGTGCTTCGCTCTTTCGCAGGGCTTTTTGAGTGTTTTGGCGATCGAGTATTTCTGGCTGCAATTCCAAGTTGAGGCGATTTAAGTCTTGCCAAGCTTCCTGGACTAGATTTAAGGCGATCGCGCTTTTTTCTAGTTCTGTATGTACCTGCCGCGACTGGTTTGAGAGGGAGTTTTCGGGCAATTCTATGGGTTTGAAAGCTAGCGGGATGTGGGGATTTGCTATCGGGCCATCGCCCGCCAATTTTTTATATCGAAAATCTACGGCTAATTGACCATCTAAACTCGATTTTTTAGGGAATAAATCGGGAAACTCGCCGAAATTTAAATTGTCATAAATTAGATCGAACTTCCGGGATCGCTGCGGCGGTTCGGCGCTGGAGTTAGATGCCCCATTCCCGTCTGCTGTGGATAAATCTGAGTTTGCGGGTTTGGCAATCCGGCGGGTGACTGCAACTGCCAAGGCGAAGGGGACAACGGCGGCCGCAGACAGTGCCAGCAGTAGCCCGTTGTTGCCCCACCAAGTTTCGATCGAGGTTTTGGGGATGAATCGCACTAAAATTGCTGCGGGTTGTCCCGCTAAATTGCCAAGGGATTTGGCAGCTACTGCATAAGTTTGACTGCCTGTTTGTACGTTTCCGGTGACTGGTTTGCCGCCGGCGGCGAGTGCAGATTTCAGCAGCGATTTCTCTGCCAGCAAGTCTGGTAACTGTTGGTTTTTTGTAAATGTTTGCGAACTTGCCAAAACAAATTTGCCGTCAGCCAGCGGTGCGTATATAGCCTGATATCCCCCGCCCTGTAAATTGAGGGTTTTGCTGCTAGCAACTACCGACGTTTTGCTGATAATTTTTCCTAATACTAAGCCAGCAATCACTGTCTGAGTTTTGGGATCTTTTACGGGAATTGCTGCGTAGCGGACGAGAAGAGGGCGATCGCCCTTTCCGGGCGGCAAAGATCCCAATTGTTCCTGAACTTCTGATTTGGCAATGATTTCGGTAGTCGTAATTGGCTGTTTTGCAGCGAATACTCGATCGACTATTTTTTGCAGGTTAAAACTTTTTCCCTTCTGGTTGGAGTTGACGCTAACCACAATCTGCCTGTTTTTTCCCACTAAGGCCGCGCTGTCTATTTCCCCTGTTTTGACTTGAGTTTCTAGAATTTGCTTGACAAATTTTTGTAACTCTGATACTTTTCTACGGCTGTTGTAAGCTAAGGCTGTTTGGGCGATCGTTTTGCTGTCAGAAGAGTTTTGCAAACGGTCGGCGGCGCGATCGAGTTGGAGATTGTACTTAATTTCACTAAGGCTCAGTTCGGATTTAGCTTGATTTTGCAGTTGATTGCTTCCAACTGCCGATGTTAGCCAAAGTGCTGCTGCCGTTAGTCCGACGGGCAAGATTGTTTGTAAAGTCAGCAGTCCGATTAGCTGTTTTCTGGTAACAGATAAGTTGTAGGTACACGGCTTGAAAGCTGCTTTCAATCTTCTTTCGGAAGTCGCCACTTTAGTTTGCTGCAGACAATTTGGCTGGCTGTCGTTTAACTGAGTATGAGCCATAGTAGTAAATACGGGATCGGTTTTAGATGACAGGCCATCAATTAATCGGGAAGGGAATCAATTTGAGATTTTAGATTTGAGATTTTAGACTTCGGCGTGAGCGCTCAGTCGAACGATTTTATATTTTATATCGAGTTCGCTTAATCACTCATCATAAAATTGTTAGCTCTCACCGGGGGCAATAAAGCAAGAAAATGACTGGGATATTTTTAAATAAATCAATTTCTCGGTGTTCAATCAGATTGTCTTATTTAGTTGTTTTTCCATATACTGTCGGCTCCTATTTAAAGTTTGTTGCCAGCAGACAGGGGACATGGGTGTCAACTTCCGACTAAAACCATTTGTATCTCTCGTTTATAGCCGAGTCTCGCTCCCCGTAAATCCCCCTTAAGAAGGGGGACTTTGACGCTCTTGTCCCTGGGGGGTTAGGGGGGATCGGGAAGACTGAACTCAAACAGTAGATTGGTACAACATAAGACGTTAAGTGGACCCCAATGCCTGCAGACAGTCCGCAAGCTAAGTAGTTTTTCGATCGACTCTATCGTAAATTCACTTAAACCAAAGTTTAACGTAATTATTGCAACACTTAGATACGCTCGATCGCCTTTTCCCTACATCACCTTTTTTTCAATCCCACAACCGCCTGCCTGCTTTCCCCCCGAGTCGGTGGTGAGTATCTTTGAGCAAAGTTGGGATGTCTAACTCTTCGGGACACCGGGGCAAACATTCGCCACAATCGGTGCAGCGGTTGCCTTTGCTGCCGGGAAACCAGTGTCCGGCATTTTCAAACATGGCGTAACGGTATTTGCCAAAGTCAGTCATGTCGCACCCGACGGCGAGATTCCGAAGTCGCAATACTTCGGGAATGTTGATGTTTTCCGGGCAAGGCAAACAGGCATAGCACTGGCTGCATTTGTCGGTTTTCAAAGTGGCTGCAATAGCCGATTCTAGCCGATCGAACGCAGCGATTTCGGTGTGGGTGAGGGGAAAGTCGCGATCGGCATATTTCAGAGGTTGCTCTAATTCGGTCGCATTTGCAGCCCCCAAACTCAGAGTCCCAATCCTAGTATCGCTGAGTAAAAATCGATAGTTCAACTCTAAAGGCGAGAAAGGCGAGCACAATTGTGCGAGAGTTTCCGGGGGCGTGTAGAGTTGCCCTCCTTTATCGGCTGGGGAAATGATGAAAACGCCCATATCTTTGTCTTTGGCGAGTTCAATTGCCGGGGCGTTGCGCTGAAAAAAATAGTAATAATGCAGATTGACAAATTCAAACAAGTCGGTATTTATTGCAGCCAAAATCACATCCAGAGGCCCGTGAGTCGAAAAGCCGACGTGCCGGATGCGACCCTCAGCCAGGGCTTTGCGTACAGATTCCATGCAGCCTGTGGGCGATCGCACCCAAGCCAAATGTTCCCAAGTATTCAAACCGTGAATTGCCAGACAATCGATATAGTCTAAATTCAGGCGTTTGAGAGATGCGTCGATGCAGCGTTCCATGGCTGCTGCATCCTCCGTTGGGGAAATTTTTGTAGTGACGTGGAGGCGCGATCGATCGACAGACAAACCAGCCGAAAGGGCCGCGCCAAGATATTCCTCGCTGCAACCGTAACCAGCCGCAGTTTCCAGATGATTGATTCCCTGAGACACCGCCTGTTGTACAGTCTGACAGGCAGTTTCCTCAGAAGCCAAATAGCGCATGGTTCCCAAGGAAAATACCGACAGGTACAACTCCGTTTTGCCAAACCGTCGATAGCGCATAAAGGTCAGGAAGTTTCGCCCGGGCTGAAGCCGCTTCTCTTGATCAAATCCTCTGGACGGAGGTTTGAGATAAATTCCCGGAAGGCCCGGCGTTCGGCCTCATCAGCATCTCGATCGACCGGTATCGAAGCATCGGCGACGACTTCTTCCATCACCCAGATAGGGCAGTTCGTTCGCAGGGCTAGGGCGATCGCGTCGCTAGGTCGGGCATCGATCTCTTTTTTAACTTCTCCCTGACGGACGATCAGCACGGCATAAAACGTGTTATCTTGCAGCGAGTGAATAACTATGCGCTCCAAGGTAAGACTCCATGCCTCTAAGAAATTGACCATCAGATCGTGAGTTAAGGGCCGAGGAGGTTTGTGCCCTTCGATCGCGCTAATAATAGCCTTTGCTTGCTCCTGACCGATATAAATAGGCAAAGCCCGTCGCTCAGTAGCGTCTCTCAATAGGACAATAGGACTGCGCGTGGCTGCATCTAAGGCAATTCCAGCGACTTTCATTTCAATCATTCGATCGGCCTCATAGAATTAAGAAACTGTAAGGCAGTAGAGAACTTGGACATAAAGATCACCTAAATCCAGTATGACTTGATCTTCGCCTGAATCCGCAACAGATCTGGGACTGTCGATTTTAGATTTTAGATTGACTCCGGGGGACAGGGGGACGGCAAAACCTCCTGTCTCTGGTTTGTCCCTATGGTTTGATGTAAATAAGCGATCGACTACGGAAAAATACTTATGTTTACAGGACTAATTCAATCTCTCGGAAAGCTGAAGTCGCTAGGCAACGATTATTTCCAAATTTCCTGCACATCAAACAACTCCTACCCAATTTTACAAGATTTAGCCATTGGGGACAGCGTAGCCGTGGATGGAGTCTGTTTAACGGTAGTGGAAGTTCTGCCGCAAGGTTTTGTCGCCGTCGCTTCCCCAGAAACCCTCCGCCGCACAACTCTGGGATCGTTCCCCGATGCCTTGGTGAACCTAGAAACCTCCCTGCGCGCCGGTAGCAAATTGGGGGGACATTTTGTGACGGGGCACGTAGATGCGATCGGCACTTTAGCCACATCAACCCAAACCGCCAACGCTTGGGAGATGCGGTTTACTGCCCCACCAGCAGCAAATTCGGGATGGCAACGTCAAATCGCACCTTACATCGTTTCCAAGGGCAGTATCGCCGTCAACGGCATCAGCTTAACCGTGGCAGATTGCGATGCTGACGGCAATTGGTTTGAAGTTGCTGTCATTCCCCACAGTTTTGGTGAGACAAACCTCAGCTATTTGCAACCAGGAAGTTTAGTAAACTTAGAAGCAGATATTCTGGGCAAATATGTCGCCAAATTTCTCCGCAGCGGATCAAAATCCCATCCCGAACCGTGGGAAGAAACTCCCACAATCAACAGTTTAGGAACAATTACACCAGAATTTTTAGCAGAACACGGATTTATCTAATCTGTGGGTACGCACCGCGCACCTTGCTAATATCTGAGATATTACACCCTCCTCAATAAGCTTTTTACGCGCGGGTTATCCTGCCCAACCCCACAAGAAAACTCACTCTTTGTGGAACAGGCAGGTGAGCCTGTTTTTGAGTTGTAGAAGGCATCAGGAGCGAATGAATTATATCAATAATTGACTGTTCAAAGCAGAGGCACCCCACTAACTCTTAATTCTCTCTCTGCGCTCTCTGCGGTTCAATAATCAAACTCTATTCCTCAACAAAATTGTTTTTCTCCCAAAACAACCCCGCAGCAATTCCACCTGAGAAACTAAAAACAATGCAGCAATTAATAGCTTTTGAAAGCCCGGTGCGTGGAAAAATGGATAAGTTAGCAAATTCAGATAGAATGACGGATGTTGTAGTTTCCCATAGAATGACGGATGTTGTAGTTTCCCATTAGCCCACCGTTTAGAGATAATTTGCTGAAACAAAAAACCACCTCTACCGTAATTGAATTGCTGTTTCCAAAATTTGCGAATAGTGAGAAATAAAAAATCAATAATTTGATGAATTGTCAGATATATAGTTGTTTCAAATAAAATGAGACATTAAGTTGCACAATAAGCGCGAATAATCTCATCAAGAGATGTGGCAGAATGCGAATACATTCTAGCTCTCTTTAATGCACTAAAAT
>NZ_JAUBUI010000126.1:0-11679 GCF_036705385.1 Microcoleus sp. B3-A4
TTGGCACACTGAACTAACCACGAACTTCCCCAAACCGTTAAGCGTCAACGTTTGGAGCCTAATCATTATGACAATTTCAGGTGATTACCCACAGGGGCGATCGCAAGTCTTCACATTTCCGCGCCGTGAACTTTTGCAAAAAGTTTTATCGGTGGCTTCACTGTGCTTTGTCGCAAGTCCTCAGCCTGCTGCTGCATCTCCTAGTCCTCAGCCTGCTGCGTCTCCTAGCAAGCGTCCCTTGCCAGAATTTAACATTGGCGACTTAGTTGCCCAGGACTGGGAAGAAAATGATGGGGACGAGGACGAGGAAGCTCCTGAGTCTTCTACCGATTTTGGTGAGATTGTGGGGCTGTGTTACGTGCCAGAAGACGGCTCATATTATCCTCCCAAAACTTGGGTTTACTACGTTTATTGGACGCGCAGCACTTCTGACTGTTGCTCCTATCCCTGTTTTGACGGGGAACCGACCGCAGGTAGTGAACTGAGGCTTGTCAGTCATGCCTGAGCCGATGCGGTCACGCCGCCGAATCGAGCATTTAAAACAGCTTGCCTACGATTGCAATCTCACGAACGAGCAAGCACGAACTTTCGGAAAGCTTACAGCAACCGCAACGTGGGAAAAGTTACTACTCGCGCACGGTCTAGAGTTCGATCGCAATCTTTCAGTCACGCCTAACACGGTAGCGGTTGCTTCCCAGGAATCAAACCGCCAGATAAATCTGCTGGAATGGGTAGATTTTGGGCAACTCATAGCAGTCACACTCGCATCAGCGGGACTGTCTGTGCTGCTGCTGAGTCTCTGGCCTCGCATCAATCCGCTTAATTTACTCCCTCCCATCAAAGTTAACATTCAAATTGGAGCAAAATAAATGTCTCTACAGCTTCGACTATTCGGCGGCGGTCAAAACGCTGCTGGTAAACTATCCGCTGGCAACGATGGCAGCCATGCGATCGACAAATCTAAGGTATTGGCACAGACCGACGCGGGAGTAATAACCCCGATGAATCCCGGTAACTTCGGGAGTATCCGCACCGCCCCCGTGGTTCCGGCTCCCCAGTATTTCGACAAAGACCAAGCCGACGCACTCAAGAAGTTAGCCAAGGAAAAAACCGAGGGCGCTCGACATTCTAAAAAAGCCTATAAATCTCTAGGCAAGATTGAGAAAGCCGATGCTACGGTGCATCGCAGCCACCGCAAATACGAAGGCGAAGTGGCTACAAACGAGCTCGCAAAAGTGCGATCGAACGCTTCCCTTGCTAAAAAACTCTACGGTCTGACACCCGGTTATGCTCGGCTGGGCTTAGGGATTGATAAAGCTGAGAGCGATGCGCGGGGACGGATTGACGCTATCAAAGCCAAGCTGACGGGGGCAAACTAATGAAGAAATACAATCGTGATGTTTTTGCCCTCAACCCAGCAACCGAGCGAACTATCGGAATAATCCACCTTGAGTCTGATACCCCAATTGATGTTTACGACGCGCTAAACGCAGCAAGCAAGCACATGAAAGAGAAAGCGCCGGGGACTCCTTGCCAGCTTAAAGTTTATTGCGGAGGTAAAAACTAATGCGAGCCATGTACTTGGCTAATTATTTTTTAGCGGGTGCATCGCTCTCTTCCCTTCTGGGATGGGTAGCGAGTTTGCATCCGATGTCGGCAAAGGCGATCGCATTTTTGGTCGCTGGCTCTTTCATTTTGTGGGGCTTGTGCTGGCTCTTGGATTTTTCAGTTTCTAGCTGGCTCAAAATTTCTGTAGAAAATCTGCAGGCTTTGCTTCTGGCAGTGCTGACAATGGCGCTCATCGGCGGGGGCATTTATTTATGCTCTTAAAGATGTGGATTTTGTCGGGAACTGCGATCGCACTTTGGCTCAGTCCTCTGGTTGCCCTTGATAAAAAAGTTTCTTGGCACAAGGCAATTCAAGGATTGAGTCTGAGCGGTGCGGTTGCCTGCGCGATCAGTGCAGGTAACATCGCCCGTAAATTAGCAGAGGAAAATGAGATTGAGGAATGGAAAGCCAGGGCGATTAAAGCTGATGTGGCTGATGAAATTGCAGTTAGCACTTATGTAAGTCAGCAGTCCCGACAGCAGGAAGCAGAGGCAATTTTAAATCCAGCAGCGGAAGACATGGAAAGGATGCGGGAGCGATTAGAAGCCTTAGTCGAGCCTGAACCAGCAACCGAGAAAATAGAACCTGCTGAATCTCAGATTCAAGTCGTGAACCCTCCAGAGGACAAGGCTTTGACAATTGAGGAGGAAACATTCACAAGTTTGAATCTCACTCGAAATCAAGCCATTGAGTTAATCAAAAAAATGCGTTCTGAGTTGAACCTGAACCAAAAGGACATAATCGAAAAACTCTGGGCTTGCACCAAAGGTGGCAGTAACGACTGGAAAAAAGCGCGGACGCAGTTCAAAGAGTTGACGGGAGAGTAGCACACAACGCGCAAGAATTTACTGCACTGGTTCTGGGTATGTAGTCAAAGTCGGAAACCTAATAGTTTCCCTATGTAGTCAGAGTGTGGTCAGAGTCATCTAAAAACTAGGAGGATTTGGCGGTTAAGGGGAGGAAGTTTTCAGCGCGTGTTCTGGGTATGTACACAAAGTCAGAAACCCGTAGGGGTTCTACATGGTGTCAGAGTGTAGTCAAAACAGTGGCAGAACTGAGGGGAGTGTCTAAGGGTGAAGCGCAAAATACAAAGCTGTTGAAGCTGAGTACAAGCGCTTAGTTGGGGAGGAGGGATAGCACACTTTAACCAAAACATATCCAGCACGTATGTAGATTTCCCAAACCCTACGGGTTTCGGACTATCCAACACATATGTAGATTTTGGAAGGCTATAGACCTTCCAAGCAAATAGCACATACGTAGATGTCACAAGGCCTAAGGCCTTGTGACTATCCAACACATATCCTGATTTGCAGTGGTTGAAGATACTCAGGACAAGTAAAGCGCGTACTGGAAGGGTGTCACCGTTCGGGACTTAGCAAGAACAACTAGAAACGAGCGAAACCGATTGAGCGCAGATAAACTGCCTGGACGAAGGGTTAAACCCTTCCGCGCTTAGCAAAAACAATTAGAAACGAGCGACGTAAGGACAAACTCATCATGACTCGGCATAACTCGGCAGAAGCTAACGCTATTTTCAAATGCCTCATGCTTCTACCTCATGACTCCTACTTGAAACTTGACTTAACTTTGGATCAGAGGGGTCACTGGTTCGGTAACAAAAGCATAATGCTGGGGATAGCGTTGTGCTGGCACTGTCTGCACACAGGGGAAGAGGCCGATCTATCGTTTTACCCTGATGACTACCACAGACAGAAAGTATGGCTCTGTACTTTGTACTGGCAGCGACACTGGGAAATGATTATTGCTTGCTTCCCAAAACTGAGAGAGATTGCTGGCTGGCTGAAACTCGAATTTCCTTTTTCCGCGCCCGTGGAGCTGTTCGCTTATATTTTGGCGCAAGAAGCTAACGCCGATTTTGCTGTATGCCTCCAGCCTTACGCTGAAGTCTCATCACCCAAAATAGAGAAAATATTGAGGCATACCGCTAAAAACCCGTCTTTTGCCGAAGTAAGCAAGCAATACAACACCCGAGCAGGAAAGCAAAAGTTAGAACAGATGGACAAGGATCTAGATTCCTGGTTGCGACAAACAGGGGAATCTAATTTTTGGGTTCGCTTCTCTCTGTTGTTCAGCTTTATCCTAGGGCAAACCTCAAAGGATGCCTTCATTGAATCCACAGTGGCAGCATTCCGGCAATCTATTGCAGACATAGCCAAGCTGGATGCAAAAAAATGGCATACAACCCCCTCAACTTGCTGGCACAACGGCATTAAGAAACGGGGCAACTCAGACGGAACTTACTCATAATTCCGTTACAAAGCTTAATAACCGTCCCAAAAGTCGTTTTGATGATCCGTTAAGCAGGTTTCTGCTTTAGTCTTGTTTCTATGTCAAAGCTCTGGGAACCTCGCAATATATACACAAGAAAAAGAGCCCAGCATCCTTTCGGATTCCAGAGCCCTCGCAATATATACACCGTCAGTTTATAGGTTTTTTTGAATTTTTTTAAGAAAACTTATAACAATTTCCGAAAGGGATGTCTGGGCCACATCCTACAATGACCCAAACTAAGTCTAGTTTATACAATATTGACCACCTTGGTCAAGACTCTACCTCACAAAATATACTTTGCGAAAACACTGAGCTTCTGCCTGAGCACCTGCAAGAATTGCTTGCATCTAGCCCGCCAAGTGTAAGCTTCGATTTAAAGTTTCCTTTCTTCATGGGGAACTGGCACACAGAAAGGGGTGCAGAACTTTTTGAAACGCTTAACCCAAAAGTCACAGCGACACAATCTGGCACGGGAGTCCGAGGCGGAAAGGTACGCGCCAAGTTAGACGACTGTATGGAGTCTGTGGCGTTAGTGTGCCACGGTCGTGCCAAAGTTACTCACGGCCCTCTGTCTAAGAAAGGCAAGTATTTACACTCAAGCGGATATTACGACAACGCTGGGCGATATATCAAAACTGATTGCCGACCGACTTTCTTACTCCCGACGCTACCAATATGGGAATTAATATCCCAGCGCTACGGTGTTGCAATTCCTGACAATCCAGTGCTAGTCGGGCCGTGGGGACTTGCGATCGGGTTTTGGGACTGGGTGCGAGACAATAATATCCCTGTCGAACCTGCTGAAGGGGAAAAAAAGGCAGGATTCTTGATGCTTCTGGGGTATGCTGCAATTTCTCTCAACGGCATCTGGATGGGTCGTCGCGTTATTTACCAGGAATCCGACGGCAAAAGACTCGGCGAACGACTGCACGAAGATTTACAAGAATTCGACACGCCGGGACGCGAAATCACGTTTATCTTTGATTGGCGCGACGGGCAATATTTTCAGTCTGTAGAATTCAAAGCGGCGCGAGCTACTGGGCAACTGCTGCAAAAGGCGATCGCCAAAATTGCACAGTTGCCGGGCCCGCAAAAAGGGATTGATGATTTTGGCGCGGCAGGCGGGGATGTTGACGCGGTAATGTCGGCCGCTAGAAACATTGATGATATTCAGAAACAGTTTTTCTTGTGGCTCGGTAAGGAAACCAGGAGAAAAGCTTGGGCGCTGACTCACCCAATCGCTTGGGAATGTAACCAGCGTTATCTTGATATCCCCTACCCTGACTCAGGACTTATCTGTATAAAGTCACCCAAAGGCTCAGGGAAAACCTACGCGCTCAGAAAACTAGCGGCTAAAGCTCAGGCAGAAGGTCACAAAGTCGGAGTCCTTGTACACAGAATTGTTTTAGGGCGGGCAATCTGCCAAGTCGTAGAAATTCCTTGGATCGAAGAAATGAACAACGACGGCGATCGCAAAATTGAGGGCAAAGCTCTAGGACACGGACTCTGTATCGACAGCTTGCACCCGAACTCTCAAGCATTTTTCGATCCGCTAGCTTGGAAAGGTGCACTGATTATTTTTGATGAAGTTGAGCAAGTTTTCTGGCACGCGCTCAACTCGGCAACTTGCCGGGAACATCGGCAAGCAATTCTTGCAAGCCTTAAGCTTTTGCTGCAAACCGTGCTGACTTCTGGCGGTCAAGTCGTTTTACAGGATGCCGACTTAAGCGATTACAGTATCGATTTTGTTCGCGAGCTTTCTGGAATTGATGTCGCACCTTGGATTGCCGTGAATCACTGGCAACCGTCTGAGCCTTGGGAAATATTGTTCTACGACACCCACCACGTCAAAGGCGAAACTCAAGACAATCCATCGGGACTCCTCAAGGATTCAGTCGATCAGGTAACTTTTGGGAGCAAAATCTGGGTTAGTACCGACTCTCAAAAAGCCAAGAGCAAATACGGCAGCAAGAATTTAGAAAAATATTACCGATCGCGCTGCCCTGGTAAGAAAATCCTCAGAATAGATGCCGAGACTGTCGCGAACCCTGAGCATCCTGCTTACCAATGCGCTGAGAAAATCAACGAACTAGCGGCGCTTTACGATATCGTGATTTGTTCGCCGTCGCTGGCAACTGGGGTATCCGTTGACTTGCGGGGACACTTTACCGCCGTGTTTGGCATTTATCAGGGCGCAACCTCTGACAATGAAGTTAGGCAATCTCTGGCACGGGTACGGGAACCGGTGCCGAGATTTGTCTGGTGCCGCCAGATTGCAGTGGGGAAAGTTGGCAACGGGGAATCAAATTACAAGGCAGTAGCCGCATCTAAAGAAAAAGACTGCCGCTACAACCTGCAACTGCTTAAGGATTTTGAGTTTGACCTCGACAAAGCTTACAACCCAATAGTTTTAAAATTTTGGGGAAAGTACGCGGCCCGAATAAATTCGTCAATTTGGGATTTTCGGGAAGCTGTGCGAGATGGTTTAGTCGCTGAAGGTCACGCCCTCACAGATTGCGGAGATGATGACCGCGACACTGCCGGGGAAATTAAAGCGCTGAGAATTATCAGTCAAGTTGAGGAAGCTGTTGCCGTGGCAGAGGCAGACGACATCGATCGCGAGGAATTCGAGAAGCTTGAACAGCAGCGCAGCAAAACCGACACGGAACGGCATCAAGAGGAAAAATTCAGACTGAGGGAAATCTACAAAGTAGAAGTTACCCCACAGCTCAGACAGCTCCATCAAGATAAATGGTTTGGAAAAATCCATCTTGAATATTTGCTGACCCACAATCCAGATTTTGTCTGGATGCGCGATCGCAAAAGTATCGACTCCCAGATAAAGAGCGGCGACGGGCAACTCTGCCTTCAAGATGTCCGACAAACCACGGGCAAGCTGAAAATTCACGAACTCTTAAATACTTTGCAGTTCACAGACCGGGCAAAGGAATGGAGCAACAAATCGCCAGAGGTTCTTGAGTTCGCGGCCAAGGCGTTGAAGCTTGCAGCAGATATCAAACTTTTGACAGGCATCACGGTCACTCAAGAGAAGGTGACAAAGAATCCGATCGGAGTCGTGGGGAGCTTTTTGGGGCAACTAGGACGCAAGCTCGAAGGCGAACAGCGCCGCATCGGTGAAGAGCGGGTGAGGTTTTACAAGTTTGGCGGCGCTGCTTCTGCAAATTGCTTTGATAGGGCTGGCAACAAAATCTCGGAGCCTGAAGGTTTGCGATCGGAGATTTTTGAGGCTTGGAAGCAAAGGGACGAACTCGCTTTGTTTGAATTCCAGCAGAACGGCATCGCAGCGGTTGAGGCTGATGTCACAGTAGACCTCAAATCGGCTCGCAGTAAGGATTGTTACGAAAAAGCCCCCCCAAAACCGCAATTTGTCACACCTCGGACTATAGATCTAGATAAAACACCTACTGTGACAACAACCTCAACCATTGAAACCCTGCCAGAAAGTACAGAAACACACCCCATAGGAAGAACGGGATGGGTGCAGCGCTGGGGGCAATGGGTGCGCGCTTCCTTCTTGGCTGCGACAGACGGCGCTCAGTATCGAATGCTGATAGAGAAAGTGGGGGGAGTCTGGGATGAGACGCTAGCTTTCCCGGATCAGATTCGCTGGGAGGTTCCAACATGATGTTTAATTGCTGCAAGGAGTTAGGAACATGGCGGTGAAAATAGACAGGCACGGGCAAGCGGCGATTTTGTCACATCCTGAGATAGAGCTTCTGTTCGCTGAGGGACTGCAAACTGATCGAGATAGAGCTTTGTTTGGAGTTTGCCTCTACACGGCCGCTCGCATCGCTGAAGCCTGCTCAATGCTGTCCGAGGATGTCTACACCTCGGCGGGTAGGGTTAGAGCCTCTGTAAACATCAGAAAAGCCGCAACCAAGGGCAAACTAGCAACCCGCACCATCCCGGTTATCGAAGACTTGCGATCACTCTTGACCCTGTGGCAACCCCACGCCGGCCCCATTTACCTGTTCCCCAGTCGCCACCCCGGACATCATTGGCGGCACATCACCAGCGACTCAGCCGCCGTTATCCTCAGAGAAGCTTGCAAGCGAGTCGGCATCGAAGGAGCTAGCACCCACAGCTTCCGCCGCACCGCCCTGACTCAGATGAGCAATGCCGGCATCCCGCTGCGGGTCATCCAGCAAGTCAGCGGCCATCGCACCCTGACAGAGTTGCAGAAATATTTAGAAGTCAGCGATGCCCAAGTTAGGGGAGCTGTGAGTGCTTTATCAATGCTTTCATATGGCGGGAAACCACGTTTAAACGATGTAAAGCCTGAGTTGCCCGGACTGCGGTTAATCCAGTCCCCAGAGAACTTAAAAAGTCACGTTGTTGATGCTGACTAGCGCTTTGTTGAGAATAAACGTTAATCTGATGTCTATTTTTTACTGAGATATTTTGCCAGTTCTGCGACCTCACCGGCTCGTTGCCAGTCGGCTTCTCCCCGTCTAACTTTTGTGCGATCTGTAATTTTCTGAACTTCCCAGAGTTGCAGTGCGGTGTACGGGCCCTCTGCCTTGCCCGATCGGAACACGTACCAGTCAGCAACTTCGGGGGCTGCTTTGTTTACGGCTTTCAATTTCCGCGCTGGCGGACTTGGAGTTGCTGGAGCAGGTTTCTGATTCATTTTCACCAGCCATGCACCTAGAAATCCAAATCCACCAAGGACTCCTCCCCCTAATCCAAACATCAAGACAGGAGAGGTCGGACGGTATGGCTCCGGTGCTGGCGGTGGAGTGGGAGAAGGTGTCGGAGATGGAGTTGCATCGTCATCGTTGCGGTTCCGGTTTCGCGGGTAGTACCGAGGGGCGCGAATTCTTCCTCCCTTCTTTGCGGCCTCGGATGGAGCGGAGATTGTTGTGGCAGCCAATAAACTTCCGCCCAACAGTAGCAGCAGTTTTCGGCGCGACAGTTTAGTAGAATAATTCATGTTCTGAGAGCTGATAGGGGTATCAATATTTTCTCAGAACGCCACACCAGCAATAACAATTTCAGCCCGTCAAAGATTTTATTTTTGGTGGGCTGAACATTAAAGTTGTGCTGTAGTGGCTGGTGAACGGAAGGCAAATTACTTTGTGCCTGTGGCGTACCTAAAATAAGTTTAAGCAACCCTTGACAGTTGCTTAAAAGTTGCTTAAGCTAGTTGAGTAAGCAGTTAAGCAACCCATTAAGCAACCTATGGCAATTCCCTCGGTGATGCAAGGATTAATAGAGACAGAGGACGGCAAGGTATTCGAGTTAGATTCTCCCAAGGGCGCGGCGTGGTTAGAGTCGATCGGCTCTTTCAGGTATGAACCAACAGGAGACGGCAAAGCCTACACAGTCCGCAAAGAGGCAAGCTCTTACTGGTACGGTTGCAGAAAGGTTGCAGGAAAGGTACGTAAAAAATATATTGGCAAGTCCTCAGAGGTAAGCATCGCAAAGCTTGAGGAGATTGCAGAAGCTTTAGAAACTCCCCCAGTGCCACGGGTTGCAGAGGTTACAGAACAGGTTGCAGAATCGGCAGCGGAGATTGATTTTGTACCAAATCAGGCGGTTGCAGAAAGTAGAGTAACCGCGCTAGAGGCACAGGTAGCGGAATTGCTAAAAGCCGTTAAAGATATACAGGAGGCACTGCCGGGAAAGTCCGACGCGGGTAATTCTGTGGAGTTGCCCAAGGTTGATAACGAAGTTGTAGAACGGTTGCAGAATGAGTTAAGCAACTTGCAAGCAGAAAGAGAAGACGTTGCACGGATTAAAACGGACTTAAAAGAGGCAGCAGCAGAACTGCACCGGGAACAACGCGCGACTGAGCTTGAGAAAGCTCGCTGGCAGCAAGAACTGAGCGATGCCAGATGTGAACTAGCAGATGCAAAGACAACCCTGCTCAAACAGGCGGACAAGATTCGGGAATTAGAGCGCGGGTACAGCTTAAAACCCAATCCCGCAGAGTCCAGGTTAAGGCTTGAAATTGGTGAATTGAATCAGCAGCTCGCCGACCTAAAACAAAAATCAGCCACTGCCGGGAAAGATTTCCCCGACGCAGCCGAAGTTTACAACCAGTTCAAAGCTAAAAACCCGAAAGCCAAGATGACTTTTAAGGAGGCTCTGCCTCTTCTAGCGACAGCTCGGGAGATGATGGAGGAGTCCTGAGCTACATCCCAGGAAATTAGGAAGCTACCGCCCCGGTTTACCCTGGGGCTTCACTCGCACAAAACTTTATAGCCACCCGTTGACAAGCGGCTAGAAAAGAGCGATCGTAAGTTTAAGAAGATTGATGCGCGGTAGCTCAGTGTTGGCACACTGAACTAACCACGAACTTCCCCAAACCGTTAAGCGTCAACGTTTGGAGCCTAATCATTATGACAATTTTGGTGCGACCCTCTTGGTGGCAGTCGCAACTCTTAATCATTTCCGACGCTAGCAGTATTGCTACTGGAGGTCGGAAATGATGACAGATGTTCAGCACGATATAGCCCAAATGATAGAGCTAGCCAAAATCCAAGCTCAAACCATCAACGAACAGCAAAAGCTACTGGTTGCAGCCTTAGCAGGTCTTAACAAGGTCAGCCAGTCAGTAAGTTGTCAGCCACTTAATTTGCTGGGGACTTGGGACAAATACATTGATTTCAAGAAAGCGTCAGTTAGCCCGTCTTACCTGGCTCACCAGTTACAGGCAACCAGAAATCATTTGGCGAAACTTTCTGATTTGCCGGAGATGGATGCAGTCGCGGTTCGTGATTGGGCGATGGCAAATTTGACAGTTGATTCGGCGAAGCGATTAATCTCTCAACTCTCTGCCTGCTATAGCTGGGCGAAAAACAGCAAGCTGATTGACGCTAACCCTTTTGCTCGCATGGCTTCAGAGATAAGACTTCCCCGCTCTAAAAAGGCTGACGCCGGGGACAGGGAGATAGAACCGTTTACCGCAACCGAGCGAGACTCAATCATTGAAGCCTTCAAGACGAATCAGTTTTGCCATCCTTTCACGTCAAGAAACCACCTGCACAGTAACTATGCGGCTTACGTGCAATTCCTGTTTTACACGGGGTGTCGCCCTAGCGAGGCGATCGGCTTGCAGTGGAAAAACGTTGACATCGATAAGCAGACCGTCCTTTTTCGAGAGGCTGTAGTTCAATCACCGGGAGGACGGATTCGCAAGGAAGGGTTGAAAACGCAATCATTTCGCAAGTTCAAGATTAACGGTCAACTGCGCCAAATACTTGAGGACATCAAATCGTTAAGCCGTAATGCTGATAGTTTGGTTTTTCCTGCTGCCGAAGGTGGCTTCATTGTTCAGGACAATTTTCGCAAGAGGGTTTGGAAGAAGATTTTACAAGGTTTAGAACTTGAGTATCGCGTCCCTTATCAGACCCGTCATACCTTTATCACTCTCTGTCTGGATAAAGGAATTGATGCTAAAGATATAGCGCAGTGGGTAGGTAATAGCCCAGAGATTATTTACAAACACTACGCGGGCAGCAGGTATAGTTTACAAGTTCCAGAAATTTAAAGCTGTCATTAAGCCAAAAATATATAGTAGTTAATAACGGTTTATTAGCTGCTATATTTGCCATTTTTACTAATATTATTTGTGCTTAAATTAATGCCTAAAACTTTACAATTTACCTGTTGACAACGTAGCTAAAAACCTGCAATGTAAAGACAAGGAAGATTGATGCGCGGTAGCTCAGTGTTGGCACACTGAACTAACCACGAACTTCCCCAAACCGTTAAGCGTCAACGTTTGGAGCCTAATCATTATGACAATTT
>NZ_JAUBUI010000127.1:0-11537 GCF_036705385.1 Microcoleus sp. B3-A4
CAACGTATTAAATTTAAGTCCCGTCACCCTACTTAATGTTTTGTTACATACTGGTGATTTTTCCCGCCGACCTACTTTCTTGCAAAGCCCTTATTTGTGTTAATTAAGGCAGCTTAGCGATGTCCGGAGAAAGGAAGACTCGCAGCTTGCCAATCCAGGTATTTTGGGCTGTCTGGCGATGAATCTGTTTCCTGAATTCCTTAGGGGCGATCGCTCGTTCGCTAGAATTGCCAATAACTGCTCATTTTGTATAATTCATAACATATCGCTCACTGCTAAGAATTTAAAAACAGCACAAGTTTAAACAGTCTTCCACCCATTGACCGCTCCTAATAGCCCACCAAGATGGGTAAAACAAATTAACTCTCCATACCCTATTATTTAAGGCTATTTTGCCTTTGCCCTTGGCCTTTGATAACAATTCAGTCTTGCCAAATTGGCTAGTTACTAAAGTTAGAATTAACTCTAGCTAGATTAAGGTAATAAGTCGAATTGATAAAATCCCAAAGTTAACTATTTCAATGGCAACTTAAAATTAACTCATTTACGAATTGTTTATAAACTTATTTTTTCAAAAAAATATTTTGACAGCCATCCTTATTGTTAAAAAAAAATGGTTTTTGAAGTGGGAAGCATTGGTTTAGGGAACTCGGCACGTGAATTAAAGATATTAATTAACCGACGTTACACCATTTGAGGATTATTGTGGGGAGTAGGGGTTAGGCGTTTCACCGGCTGTGAAAATACACGCCTTCAGGATACGAGAACCCATCCCATAAAAAAATTAAAATCATCCCGCTATTACGCAACCGCAATTAACCAGCCCATAAGATATCTTTCACTCTACAAATACGAACCGACCAGGCAGCAGATAAAATCCCCTCGCGCAAAAGCTGCGGAGGGGCAATGGTTAATAAAATTATTGGTTTTAAATTATCGATGTGTAGATCTCTTTTTGCAGTATCAAGAGGTATCGAGCGACCTACCGACCTATTTCGGCCAGTCGCTAAGATAATTTCCCGGCGAGAAACCGAGAAATTATCAACTAAATCAACCTTTTTTCTGGCGTTGGAGCTTAGTTTTCCAATTGGCGATCTCTTTCTGAGCAGGCTGATAACTCTTAGTACCCGACGGCACCAGCGAAGCAGCTTCAACTGCCTCTTTAAGCTTTCCTTGAGAACCGCGCAACAGAGCAATTTTGAGAATACTTTCGCTCCACTCTCCAATTAACTGTTGAGCTTCTTCATACTTCGGCTGACCGGGTGCAATTTTATTAGCTTGCTGGATGCCTTTACTGTAAGAAGAGGCAACCCCCCGCTTAATTTGACCCTTAGCAGCCGATAGCAAAGCAATATTTACATCCTGGTCTTTGGATAGCTCCTCCCACTGAGCGATCGCCTGTTTCGACTGATTGTAAACAGGCTGATTGACATCAGGCATCAATTTAGCTGCCCCGATCGCCCCCTGGAAGTCGCCCCGAGCAGCCCGCCCGTTAGCTATATCCAAAATTGTCAAACTCCAGCGCTCAATATCCTGCTGAGCCTGCGGGTAGAGCGGATCGCTAGCCGGAATCGTTCGAGCCTTAACCACTGCTTTATTAAAACTAGAAGCCGAACCATCCTTGAGGAAAGTTTTCGCCTCAGCCCACACCTGCTGGCTCGATGGTGGCTGCTTGGTTCCAGTCCCCGCTTGCACCGCCCGCGGTTGGTTCTGCGATCCCCCAGTACCAGTAAATTGTTGAGATCCAGAGTTTTGGGCATTGTTAGCAGGCGATCGAGGATCTCCTTCTTGCTGACCAACAAAAATTGATTTGTTCGTCACAAAAACACCCAACAGCAACACCAAAGCCGTAGCTGAACTCCATAAAACTAGCTGCTGCAAAAATGACTTATCCGACCCGCCGTTATGCTCATCCTCCGGCTTTTGCAAGTTCGGTCGATCGCCCCCCCGATCGGCAGGAGCCACAGCATTTGGCTGCGACACAGGCGGCATCTCAACCGGCGAATCCTGAGCGTTGCGAACTGCCGGAGGCAGATCCATTCGAGCCGTAGCCGTCGCCATTTGCGGGCGATCGAACCCATCAGCCGTACCAACTGTCATATTGCCGTTGCGTCCGGCCAACGCAGCAGTTGGTACCCCTGAAGCATCCGGCAAAATCACCAAATTAGCCTTTCCCGGAGGGTTCACCACCATCAAAGGTTCTTGTTTCGGACGCAAATGGTGGTCACACAGCTCCGGCAGTCGATCGCTCAAAAAACGGTCTAAACCCTTAATGGTCATGCACTGTCCCGATCGTAGCCCCTCCAAAAGCGCCGTCGTAAAAAACCCCTGACGCAAAGCCGAAGTTTCCCGCGAAACTTGATTCGGGCGGCAAGAAAGCACCGTCGGGATTTCCAGTGCCCGCGCCAGCTCGACCGTTTGAGAGCCGATCGTTTCCCCCGCTTTCACAATCTGGCTGCGGTTCATATCAACCAGCACCAATACCGTTTCCGTAGGAGCGTTTTTCAGAGTATTCAACAGCAACTCTACCGGAATCCCCGTACCCTGAATGTCAGCCGGATTGCCGTCAACAGGCATCAAATAATCCTTACCTTCATAGCTGACACCGTAGCCGCTAAAAAAACACCAGAGTAAATCTCCCTGTTGCACGTGTTCGGCGCAGAGGCTTTGGGTCAATCTCAGAATATTTTCCCGATTTGGATATGTAGATTGACCCCACAGCGACGGCGAGCTATCGGTCATCAGCAGACATCCATCCGGCGCAAAACCCGCCTCCTCAGTCAAAAAACCGTACAGGGCCTCTGCATCCTCTTGGGCATAACTCAAAGGCTGGAGTAACTGATATTGATTGATGCCTATTGCAATACAAGCGTGATTTTTCATCCCCATATGCCCTATATATATAGTGGACAGCTTGCACAAAACGATAACACATAGCCGTTTAAGGTTATACCCACTTTCGTCAGCACTCAGAGAGCAGTTGTCCGAAGGCAGAACTCCCAACAAGCCCCCAAATTTAGCATCCTAGAATTTTTAATTTTTATATTGCAGTGAAAAATTATACCCTGTGCCTGCCTTTAGAAAAATAAAGTTAAATTGGATACACAGGCCAGTCTATTTGACTCTAATTTTCACCAAACTACACCAAAAAGGAATAACCCGCCAATGGTCTCTACCGCTAAAAAAGAAATCTCCACCCACAGCGAATCGCTACTGAAGCAAAAGCATCCTAAAACTCACAGTCACTATAGGTTTCAGGATTTTTTTGCCTTCGATCGCCAGATGGGTACCATTGACGACTGGAATGAGTCGCGCAACATTTTTACCAGCGAGGACTTCATTATCGGTTTGGTGGAGGGGCTCGAAGAAGAAGTCGGCCCCGCGTCCTCTGTCATCATGTATACTATTGGTTGCCAGTGGGGACTCCAAGATTCCGAATTTTTTCAAAAATGGTTTAGTGCCGAATACAGCCAGAACATTCGCCAGTCAAATCTCATGTTTCTGCTAGAAACTTGGTGGTGGCCTTTCACGGCTCAAGGTTGGGGTCGCTGGGAAGTGGACATGAGCGATCGCAAACACGGCTGCATCTTCATCAACCTCTTTGACTCAGCAGTTGCTCGCACGTTGGGAGACGTAGGCAAACCGGTTTGTCACCTATACGCTGGTTTGTTCGCCGGTTTTTTCGGCTCTCTAGTCAAAAAGCCTCTGAGCTGCATAGAACTCCAATGTTACTCAATGGGAGAAACCTATTGCAAGTTCCTGCTTGGCAACCCAGATAAAATTGATGCAGCAGCATTCTGGCTCAACGAAGGTGCCAACGCCCGCGATATTCAAAATCGACTGCAACACGGTGAAATATTGCGGTAAACAACCTGGAAAGGCACATCCCCTGCCCTGCCTTTCCTCCCACCAATTTCGCGATTGAAAGTGCGATGGTGGATTTCTCCAGGCAGGAAGAAAGATGAAAAGTCAAACTTCATGGTTGGACCAATCTGTCCAAGAATTCTTTGGTCACTATAATTGGCTGGGAAAATCTTTAGAAACCCCAACTGGCTCGACCCCCGGTCAACTTCTGAGTTTAACCCAGCCAGTAGCAGACTTTTTTCAAGCTATTTCTTGGGAAGGAATTCCGGAAGTAGGTGCCCTACCCCTACCGCCACCCGTGCCAGTAATTTCTATTTCTGAACAAGCAGAAGTCACCATTGATGACCTATTTGACCTGTTTTAATCTCTGTACGGACTGGAAAATAAAAAATAGGGCAATCCCTCCTCCATCTTCCCTCACCCCTCTTTCCTCATCCCTCAAAATCAATTAGTTAAATCCGTTAAATCCCGTACATTGCTCGTTGCCGAATTTCCTTCCTTTTATCAATTACCGATTACCACTTAATTAAAATCATGCACCCTGAGATTGAGGCGCTGCTGGATCAGGCAGAAAACCGCTTTTTAAAAGGCGAAGAACTCATGGCTTTTAAGCGTCAAGCTGTAACCCTTGTCCAGCGCTTAAAAATTTACGAATTTTTGCGAGAGAAGGAAGCAAGCATCTTCCAACCAGTAGCCAACAAACTACAAGAAACATTCCCCGACGAAAAACAAGAAACCTTAGAACGATCGCTCAAACACTGGGTTTTAGTCTTGCGGTACTGCGCTATGGCTATGCTGCTGAACGATCGAAATTTTCTAGAACAGCGCCTTGTAGACTGGCTTTCCGGCATAGTCGAAGCCCACCAAACTTACAATATCGAAGCAACTGTTTGCAATCTGCTGCAAACTCGTTTAAAAGAATTGCTTTCCGAGCAAGCCCGCGCTATATTGCAACCATTTTTCGACCAAGCACAGTCAATTATTATTGACCAAGGTAATAAATAATCAGCTTTCTTCCCAATTTCCAATTCCCGATTCCCAATTCCCAATTTCCGATGATTAATATTGCCGACTTACTCAAACAGCCCCGACTCCCTGGAAACTACTTTGCCAGCGATGCCTACGTCCGAGGCGACCTCGAACTCGGCCTCCTGGAAAACCGCCGGGGAGATCGGCTTCTAGCGCTCCCAGAAACACTGATTCAAGCCATTTATATCGGCTTAGAAAAAGAAACAGGTCAAGCCTCCCGCCTCGTACTTTTCAACTGCGGTCGCTGGTGGGGTAAAAACTTCTACGTGCGTTTTTGCGAAGAAGTCAGCGAATACTACGGTCAGCCAGTTTCTGAAATGGAAATGGTAGAATTTCTTCAGGCCTTGCAGCAGTGTTGGAAAACTCATGGATGGGGAACATTTGAGCTTGATCCCAGCTATTCCGAACAGGGATTTTTAATAGTAAAAATTGCTAATTCTCTTTTTGCTAAAACAGCTCCCAACTCTAAGCGACCAGCCTGTTTTTTAGAAGCAGGTATTTTAAGTGCGTTCTTTAGTCAGCTTACGGGTCGAGAACTTCACTGCCTGCAAACATCGTGCGAATCATTGGGTTCGGACTGCAACCGCTTTATTTTAGGGCTGCGCGATCGCCTACAACCTGGCGATTCTATGGTCGAAGAAGGAAAAGACCATGAAGCTATTCTCAGTCAACTTTTCCAAAAAAACTGACTTATTTGACAGCTATTACTTTGTTATTAATAGCTGTCAAATCGATTGTTGGGCAGCCATATTATCCACTGTATCATCAAAACTGTGAGTTAAATTATAAAAAGGCATGAGTCAAAAAATTAGGTTTTAGCAATTTAAATAAAACCTGATTATAACGAGCAGCTAGAAAATTCATAACTTACTCTAGAAACTCATAAAATTTAAAAGCAATCAAAACCTCAAACATTTTGCTAGAACTTAATGGACGCCAATGAACTTCTAACTCGATATGCAGCCGGCGAAAGAGATTTTAGACTGGCAAATCTGCGCGGCATTGTGTTGAGTCCGATCGATTTATTCCGTTCCAACGATGCCCCAACTCTAATTTTGGCAAACCTCAACCAACACCAGCAACGACCCTACTTAATTGGTGCTAACCTTAGCGGAGCCGACCTCACCAAAGCCCATCTGAGCCGAGCAAATCTCAGCAAAGCTGACCTCAGCGGAGCCAATCTCACCGGCGCTAACCTCATGGCAGCTAGTCTGAGCGGCGCCAATCTCATCGGTGCCAATCTCACCGCCGCCAACCTCGCCGGAGCTCATCTGAATTGGGCAAACCTGACCGGAGCAATTCTTCCCCATACTAATCTCATAGGTGCAGATATGAGCGCCGCTAACCTCACCAAAGCGGTTCTCACCGAGGCCAATCTCAGTAAAGCCTATCTGATTAAAGCCAATCTCAATGGGGCAAACTTCAAAGATGCTTACTTAAGTCTAGCGAGTCTGAAAGAGGCAGACTTGACCGAAGCACAGCTCACCGGAGCCGAATTATCCAAAGCCAACCTAGCGGGAGCCAACTTAACCCGTGCTAACCTCAGCAAAGCCAACCTTTTGAAAGCTAATCTCAGGCGAACTAACCTCACTCAAGCCTATTTAAACGGCGCGTGCTTGAGCGGATCAGACCTTAGCGAAGCTTGCTTGGATAGAGCCAATTTGTGCAAAGCAGACCTCAGCAAAACCTACCTGAGAAACATTACTTTGAATGGCAGCCACTTAAGCGGTATTAACCTCAGCGGGGCCGACCTCAGCGGTGTAGACTTGAGCCGCAAACTTTTAACTGGAATTAATATGGCAGAGGCGTTGTTGAACGAAGCCAACTTGAGCGGTGCTTATCTGATGGAAGCTAACTTGAGCGGGGCCAACCTCAGCAAAGCCAACTTGAGTCTAGCCTACCTGATCAATGCCGACCTTTCTAATTCTTGTTTGCATGAAATTAACTTGAGCAAAGCTAACCTGAGTAAAGCCAACTTGCAGAAAGCTGACTTGACAGGAGCCAACCTCCGGGGAGCCATTCTCACTGAGGCGGATTTGACGGGAGCGAAGTTGATTGGAGCCACTCTTCCTAATGGCACAGTTTATCGGCGTTAAGTTGTCAACCCCCTTGATTATTTGCCTAGTAAAGTGCGGTTGATGTCCAGAATCGGAAAAAATAGGTTTCTTTCTTCCACCGTGAGATATTGTTTGAGAACCTTTTTCATCACATCGTAGGTCACGGTTGCACTATTTCTAACTTGAACAGCGCCTAAAATAGTTTGCAACCAAAGTAGTAGCCGATCGCGCAATCGTTCCGTATCATTAATCAACAGTGCTGCCGCCGAATGCCTCAACACCTGCACAATATCTCCACGGCACTTTTCAGTGACATCGTTAGCCCCCCGCCGAAATAAACTAGGGTCTAGAGACAGCATTTGTGCTTCCACTTGCCGTATAATTTCTGTTTCAGAGGCTTGAATTTTTTTATAAGCACTCATCCGGTGATTCAAAGACTGAAAGTAGTCTTTCAAAAATTGGAGTTCTTCTGCACTGGCGTAGCGTCCGTCTGCTTCCATGCTCAAACGCGCAAGTTGGCTCAACATAGATTTTTCTCTACTACTAAAATACAAACATATCAGTTTTAAGCTTCTTTAGTCCGAACTAAATACTGTCCTACTTGAAAGCGGGTTTCATTAAGCTGTGTAACGATAGAACGAGTAATTAACTTACCTGATTCTACAACTACTTGACCCGTAATTGGGTGTAATAAATCTTGCTGGGCCCGGCGGCCGATCAGAGCTTCGACATTTTCAATAGCATTAATGTACATCCCCGCAGGCAACTGTACAACCACACCCTCGCCCATAATTTGAGCCTGACAAGCAAGTCGCGAATTGGCTTTAGCCGTAGTAATGACTTCCAACGTCCTTCTCTCGCGGCGGTTCATGTCCGACAAGCCTTCCATGCCTTCTTTAATGTAAACATGGCAGGTAGCGCACATTCCCCGCCCCCCGCATTCCTTGAGAACGTCTAAGTCTTTGGAAAGTAAGGCAGACAGGATATTTGATCGGGTTTCGACTGCTATTTCCTCCGCAATTGGATCTAGTTTAATAATTTTAACCATATTGATGTTTGCTCCTGTCAAGTTCAGTATTTAGCAAGTTACGATCAACTTATTATTCAAAGCGCAAAAAAATTTGGCTAACACTCAAAAAGGTTAAGATGCCTTGACGACAGCATCGGCTTCTAGCTCTCTAACCCCTATGGCATAACCGCACTTCTGTTTTGGTCATCGCTGTTCCCTCGCCCCGATTCCCCAGCTTAGCCTTGAAAAGCTAAAACCTTAGATACTTTCTAGATGGCATTGAAAAAACTGTAATAGTCGCGATCGACTAAAATAGCAGCCACAGGTAGTTCCAGAGCGGGTCTCGGCATCCGGCAAGATTGATAGTGATTCCGAAGCTCAATAATTTTAGTAGGTGCGACTGTGCGATCGCTCTCAAGGAGGCTGAGAATGAACCTGAGATAACATAGGCTTTACCTGGCGAGCGATTCAAAAATTTGAATTTTTGTCAGAATTATTTACATATTTTAATACTAGCTCAAGCTTTTTCTATAATTAGACCGATGCAACATTCTAAGTACCGCATTTTAGGGCTAGTGGGACAAGGACAATTTGGTCGAGTTTTTTGTGCCAGCGTTCGAGAAGCTCCCCCCCAGGACTCCCGCCTCACCAGCCAACTGGTTGCTCTCAAAGAACTTAGTCATCAAAAAGCTCCAACTAGCGAATTCTTGCGAGAGCTGTGGTTTCTGATCACCTTGCAGCACCCGAACATTGTTACCTGCCGAGCTCTAGAACACACAGCTACAGGCAGGTACTTGGTTATGGACTACTGCGAGGGAGGAACCCTCCGCAACCTGCTCAAACAAGACCGCCCCTTGCGTCTGCTCGAAGGTTTACAGCTAGTCATGGAAGTTTTAGCGGGCTTAGACTACGCCCACCGCCGAGGCGTTGTTCACTGCGACATCAAACCCGAAAATATCCTCCTAACTTTAGGAGCAAAAGGTTGGTCGCCCCGGCTTTCTGACTTTGGCATCGCGCGTCGGCTGCCAGAAATTGGTACCACTCGCCTCCACCAAGAAATTTCTCCCGACGCTACGGTAGGTTCCCCCGCTTACATGGCCCCTGAGCGGTTCTACGGTCTTTTTTCCCCGATGTCAGATATATATGCAGTAGGAATTCTGCTGTTTGAATTGCTAATGGGCTACCGCCCTTTCGGGGGAACCCCCGGAGACTTGAGGTGGGCGCACCTGAATCAACGCTTGCAATTCCCCGACGCCATCCCCGAACCTTTGCAAGCAATAGTCAAAAAATCTTTAGAAAAGCTGCCAGCCCGCCGTTTTGCCAGTGCTTCCCAAATGGCTCAAGCTCTGCGGCTGATCATGTACGACCCCGCTGTCAGGCAATTGGGCGACTGCATTATTCCTTGGGAAAACCCCACAACCAGTGGTGATAAAAGCCTGAAGTCTGAAACTGAGTCTTTGCTAGAAGTTGAAGAGCAAAAAGCATCACTTTCGGCGATTAATTTACTTCGGACTGTGCGCTATTCGCTTTCGCAGCCCAAGCCACTGATACTTCCAGCACCGTTGACCGCTTTAATTGCCACTGAAACGTATCTCTATGCTGCTGTAGGTACAGAGGTGAAGGTTTGGTCTCAGCCGGGAAAACAGCTAGTTACAGAAGAAATGTCTATTTCTATTTCATTAATGCCGGAAATCGTGCGCGGCATTTTACCTGTTTCCAACGGCTGCTGCGTTCTCACTCCCCAAAAACTTTACTGGATCAATGAGGGTTCTTGGGAGCCTCAGTGCTTGCTGGATATGGGTTTTAGGCAAGGTCCAGATGCTTTAAAAGCAGCTGTAGACTCTTACGGCAACTGGTTGACAGTAGCGGTTCCCGGCGAACTGCGTTTTTATTCTTTAGCTGCAAACAGCACTGCTGGCGATCAGAAAAAAGCCCTGAAGCTGATCGCTACTGTGCCGTTACCAGAACACTATTTACCAGAATTAAAGTTTTTGGATCGGCGACACGTCTTAGCAGTCTGGCCGGACAATGAACCAAAAAATCCCCAAACTATTTTTAGAGTTTACACTCGCCGCGGCACCTCGGTGGGTTCTGTGCGGTTGTCTGCCAGCGTGGGACAGATGCTGTTGACACCTGAGCCTTATACTTTGCTGGGAATTCCTCAAGGTGGTAAAGCGGCGGTGCTGTTGATGAAATTGTGGCCACTCAAGGTAGCACGAATTCCTCTTGAAACTTTGCCCGTGTCTGCTTGTGTGGCTAATTGGGGATGGGTGTTGGCAGATGTTGGGGGGCAGATAGAAGTGTTAAACAGTCAAGGGATTCAAGTAGGGAGTTTTAGCAGCCCCGCCTCACCCCGGGCGATAGCTCCCTGGGGGAATAAAGGTTTGGTGATTGCTGTCAATACTGAGGAAGAGAGTCACTTGCACTTTTTAGATGTAGATGTTGAGGAGAGCAACTCGCCCTCGATCGTCAAAGGCTGAGAACTGGCGTAACTGATGGAGTTTGGGGGTGTAATTCAGGAGAGTGTATTTGCGGCCGATCGATTCCTGGGAGTTGGAGCAGGGCTAGAGGACGGTGTCGTGTCAACTTCTGGATTGGGAATCAGAGAAATTGTTAAGGGCGATCGGCTCAATCTGAGACCCAAACGTCCCTCAGTAAAGTCCAAGAAATACAGACACGACTTACATATATGACTCATGCACCAGCCTGCTTCTGTCGTCCTAACCCCATGATGCAGCCTCACACCTTACACTCTAACCTTGCCTTACCTATACTCCAAGTAAGCCCCCTCATCATGTTGAACCACTGAGTTCTTCACCCAGGCGCGGTAGATACTCCCCTCAAAAGTCCAATCTTGCCCAAAAAAAAGACCCCATAGTTAAAAGAGGAGTCAGCCAGGGGATACCGGAGCGTTGAAGGAGAGCCAAAACCCTTGGTATGTATAGGTTCAAAAAAAAGTCAAAAATATTTTCGCAAAACGCTTGACAACTCTGGGGAGAGTTGATACATTAATAAAGCGCCAGAAGGGAAGCGGTTCACTGAACCCGCCGAACCGGAAGGTAAAAACTGAACCTAGAAAAAAGAATAGTTTGAAAGCTTAAAGCACTTTAACCTCGTCAAAAAAATCAAGATAGAGAGTAACGGCGAGAGCTGATACTCAATATCGCAAACAACGAGAAAAAAGTCAAGGGAAAAAAACCAGCCTTCAGGGCTGAGTGGAAATAGCTTGACGAGCCGAAAAAACAATCCAACACGGAGAGTTTGATCCTGGCTCAGGATGAACGCTGGCGGTCTGCTTAACACATGCAAGTCGAACGGAGTAGAAATACTTAGTGGCGGACGGGTGAGTAACGCGTGAGAATCTGCCTTCAGGACGGAGACAACAGTTGGAAACGACTGCTAAGCCCCGATGTACCGAAAGGGAAAATATTTATAGCCTGAAGATGAGCTCGCGTCCGATTAGCTAGTTGGCGGGGTAAAAGCCCACCAAGGCGACGATCGGTAGCTGGTCTGAGAGGACGATCAGCCACACTGGGACTGAGACACGGCCCAGACTCCTACGGGAGGCAGCAGTGGGG